>NZ_JAKKSC010000036.1:0-39538 GCF_025653705.1 Shewanella sp. SM87 | reverse complement strand
GCATGAATAAGTTCAAGCCATTCCTCTATGGTTTCATGATCAATTTTAGGCCCTTGCTTATGGGTAAAGGCAAAGTGCATCATGTCGTCAAAATGCCGGCCAGCCATGTCTTGATCAACAAAACCAAACATTTTCGCAAAGGTATGGTTATAAAAGATAAAATGATTGTGCTTGTCCAAAACAGCGAGGCCATTCTCGCTTAGCCGTAAAGCTTCGGTTAAAAAGGGGTAAACAGACTCAAGAGATTCTTTTTCCATCGATTATTCCTAGCAATGACGCTTTTAGAGAAGATCTCCGACATGTTTAGATTAGCAGCGTTCTACACTAATCACAGCGTCTTTGTCTTTACCCCCATATTACCGCAACGGGATTGACTCTACCGCGATGTAAATCCCACTCATTCGGCAAATAAGCTTTAAAAACCAGATCCAATGCTTTGATAATTTACGATTTTACGGCCAATTTACTGAGAAATATTTCAGCACTAAAAGGTTTCTGCATGAAATGTACCTCAGGGAATAATGCTAACTCAGGAATATCATCGCTATCATTAGCTGAAAGCAAAAAGAAGCGACAGTGATGCTCAAGCAGGGTATCACTGGCAAGGTTTTGTAATGTTTGTTGCATCTGTTTGATAAGTTGCAAGCCATTCATATCTTGTAAACGGTAATCCACAATAACAATATGTGGCAATGAGTGAATCAACATCTTAAGTGCTTGCGCGGCGTTATCAACACTGAAGGTTTGAAAATGATAGTGCTCTAGCATGGCTTTGCAAATCTCAAGGTTAAACAGATTATCATCTATGATTAACACTTTTTGTTGATCATATTGAATCGTTAATCGTTCTTTCACCTCGGTAAATTGGCAGGGAAAATGTAACAGCACTGTGGTGCCTTTGCCCTTTTGACTGCGCAACATAAACTTACCGCCAATTTGCTCAAGCAATCGATTACAAGTATAGAGTCCTAATCCCATGCCCGATGTTGTTGTATATGAGTTAGATGCGTGCATAAAGGGATCAACTAAAGCGCGCTGCGCTTCCTTTGACATTCCCTCGCCAAAATCGCGGATCAGTACCCTAAGCATAGGACTATGGTCTTTATGGTTACATTTAAGGCGTAAGTCCATATAACAATGCACTTCGCTACCCGTACTGTATTTAAAGGCATTATTGATAATGTTCGTCATGAGTTGGAATAACTTAGTCCCATCGAGCTCGATAAACTTCGGCAGAGACTCATTCACGACAACCTGTAAACGTTTACCCGATGTCGCACTAAAAGCACGATAGTAATCCTCAATATTACTCAGATATTCGTGCAAATTGACTAAATGCCGATTCAATTTTAACTGCCCAGCTTCAGCCTTACTGTAATTCAACGTATTTTCGGCAACCGAGTAAAGTAAGTTAGCTGACCAGGTCATTTTATCGATAATTTCGTCCAGTTTTTGTGGTTGTGAGCGCGCTTTTTTTAACATGCGACTGTAGCCAAGAATGGCATTGATAGGAGTGCGGATCTCATGATTTATGCTGGAAAGTACTGCTAATCTAGATCGATTATCGAGCTTAATCTGCTCTACAATATGCTGATTTTTAGACTTAAAGTACAAAAGAAAAGACAGAGTAATACCAAGAGAAGCAATCAGTAAGATAATCACGATTAGCTCGACAACCTCTTTTTGTGGCACTTGATATTCTATGCGTAAATCTACACGGGTTTGGTATCCAGGAATATCCAAAGTTCGGCTATCTGAGTAGCTAAACATTGAAAATATGCCTGTGGAAAACTCATGGTTACAGGATGAACTTTGCAATAACGATTGTTCAAATTGATAGCTAATACATACACCCTGCTCCTGCTCAATCCGCGCTAATATCCGCTGATGAGAAATGGCATAGACTAAATAAAGCATATTAGGCCCATCGATATTAACAACCGCTAACGTGTAATCGGCAAGGCTAGCCTGAAGTTCCCCTTTACTATTCTTGACTAATTTAAGTGGCTTAAGTTCTGGCGCCATTGTCTGATCAGAGATATAGGCCAGTTCAAGTTCGGGGGTCAGTGTAAAAGCGACAGCAGATTTGATCTTCAGTAAGTCCTTAGCAAAAACCTCAAATTCCTGTGACGTTACCTCACTCGAAGCATAAAAAAACGATTTTAGCGCATCCAACATAATTTCATGTTGTAAGAACATATCCCGTGAAGAAGTAAAAACCGCTTCTGCTTTTTTATTGTAAATGGAGTCAAATTCATAACGTGAGTGGGACAAGGTTAACCACAGTACCAACAGAGTGACCCATAAGCCACTGAACATATTGATACAAGCGCTATATTTAAAGCTCATTAGCGTAATCCATTACGGCCTTTAGCAAGCTGCATAACTGATATTCAAACTGCTCTCGCTCGCAAACATCCATGACAGACAGCATATCTTTAAGCTGCAAGTAGCGCGCAATACCCGTAAATTGATGTTTCAGCCCTTCGATACTGTCATAGGACTCATATTGTTCTAGCTCAAGTCGCATTCGCTGTAATTCAGCAATCAGTGTCAATCGCAGTCGCGATTGCTGTTCTTGGCTGTATTGCTTAAAGAATACAGATAAGGCCTTGGGTAACTCAGTATTAGCATTCATACATTAGGCACTCCTATTATATTGAGCAATCCAATCAATAAGATAACGACCTTCAATCGGGGGGCTGTACAAATAACCTTGGGCAACATCACACCCCAACTCAGAGAGAATTAACTCTATTGCACTTGTCTCAACGCCTTCTGCAACCACCTTTACGTGCATCTTTTGCGCAAGCGCGATGGTGGACTCTACGATGAGATAATGTTGATGATTGATATCCATATCGGAGACAAAACTTTTATCAATTTTGATCTCTTTAAAGGGAATGGCATCAAGACGATCATAGGTAGAATAACTTTTACCGAAATCATCGAGGGAAATATCAATATTATTGATGATCAGCCGTGCAATAGAGTTAAGTACTCTATCTTGGTTAATGATTTCCTGTGATTCGGTGAGCTCTAAAATCAAATGGATTTGTTTATACTCACGACCACATTCGATGATGTACTCAATGAGTTCATCACAGGTCAAATCATCTGCAGTAATGTTAATCGACAGGGCAAACGCCATTAATAACGGTTGGCGCGACCAGCATTGCAATGCTTGGGAAATAACCATCCGCGAAAACAAGCTATTTAGCCCCTGCTGATTCACCAGTGGCAAAAAAACGTCGGGATAAATATAGCCATTGGATTGATCGCAAAGCCGCGAAAGCACTTCAAAACCGATGATCTCCTTTGTTTTAAGGTTAATCTTAGGCTGATAACACAAAATTAATTGTTCATTTTTGAGCAATTGCCGCACATTGATATTCACCGCCATGTCTTGCACGATAGACTCATGTTGATGGGCACGGTTTCTATCGTCGGAGGCGTCTAGCAATGGCGTTAAAATGTCATTCACATTGATAGGTTTAGCAAATACGCCAAGCAAGTTGAGTTTCAACCCCGTGATAATGCTATCCACCAGTTCTAAAGTCCGTTTATCCGAGGAGCTTATCACCGCAATCGGAATGACTGTAAATCGGGGCTCGGAGGCCAACATATTAATCACCGCAATACCGTCACCTTGATCCATTTTTAAATCTAAAATGACTAAATCAAGTTTTGCTTCTACAGCTAAGATCAGTTCAATTCCTTGATTACCATTACTGGCTTCATAGATCTCCACATTGTCCTCTGCTAAGTACTTATGGATATCAGCTTTCATGGTTTCTCTAATAAAGCGTTGATCATCTATGATGAGAATATTCATATATTGGTCTCTAACTGCATAAAGAAAATGGGATCGATCGTCTGGGATTTGGATGTAGGGATAACAGAAAGCTTGAGTAAATTACGATTCGCCATGACTTCTGTGCGACTGGAGAAAAACGAATAGTTTTTGACTGGTTTGAAGCCGCCTTCTATCGTTCTTACTTTAAATATGGGCAACTTAAATTGCGTCAATTTTCGTTTTAGTGACTCATCGCAGATATTAAAACTCAAAAACTTAAGTGAGCGACTCGTGGCCAATTCATTGAGATAAACAGACATCATATAATTTTCAATATAAGGCGTTACGCCAAAGGAGGAGAACACCATTAAGGTATCTGGCAAAGCTTGACTGTTATGGTTAATGACCTCAAATAAGTCCACCTCATCATTCATAAATTCGAGGGCAATTTTGCCTTGAGTGCGACAGAATAGACTGTGTCCAATGATTTGATCCCCAAAGCTAAAAGCCACCACCAATGAGAGTCCACGGAAAAAAGGTTGAGATAACTTACGGCTCACAAAGGATAAACGCGGGTTACTTTCATAAATCAAACTAAGTTGCAGCAGGGTCATAAAATTTTGATGGTGGCTTTCGATAAACTCGACACGATAAGGAGTATTACGGTAGTACGGATGATCGCTGCGTTCTATGGTCGATTCAAAAAGGTTAATTAACGCTAAACCTTCGTTGATGAATTTTTTGTCCTCCCGATAAATATCAAACAGTTCAGAGCCAAATATTTCAACGATTTCAGACTGTTTAGCTAGGGATGGAATGTTAACTCCCCGCTCCCAACGGCTAATAGTGATGGAATCTAACATATCGAACAGGCAGCTTTTTTGCCTGAGCAGACTACATAAATCTTCTTGAGATAAATTATTCTCACTGCGGGTGTGTTTTAAGAAATTGGAGAATGTCTGTGCACTTGTTTTGCTTTGATAGGAGATAGGTGTACAAATCATATCGCGTTCCATCTGAATTTTTTATTTTATCTAGCAGCTCCATATACGTCTTATGGTCGATGTCATCTACTGGCTCTGGATGTCTAAATGTAAAAGTAATCCAAATGCGTTGAAGTTTCTCGATGAAATAAAGTCCAGTGATTTTTTCGTCACTCATCACTCAGTTCCTCCATCTCAGCCTTTTATTCACCACGTTTTTTGCAATAGGAAAACGAGTATAAATGCCATTGTTTATCTGAGACCATCGCACAGTCAAAAAAGCGATGGAAAAAAGTGTCTAGTTATTCGTTCGGTTAAATCATTACATCATAGATAAAACCGCAATCAACAGAACCCCCTATAAAACCGCATAAAATATATGATTCACCAGCAAAGGCCATAAAACGCCAAGTTGATTATTTATTCATTAAATATTCAAAATGTTGGATATAACTTCGGGGTTTTTCTCACTGTTCCGCGCTTTACCTGCATGGTTATTCACATTTGGAATAGGCAAACCGCGGCAGTATCAGCTTAAGATATAAGTAAGATAGTTTTTAATGGCTTATGGCTTAAGCAAGCCAACTGCGAAAATAAGTGGGTAATTGGCCAGTCCTGCGTTTAAAAGAACGCCTATAATCACTGGCGTCGCTGAAGGATAAAGAAGTGGTAATACTGTGGGCATCTTGCGCAGGTGTAGCCAAGTAATACAGTGCTCTGATTAAACGGGTCTCATCGGCAAGTATCAGCGAGTTGGGCAAAGTTTAAATCCATCTCGGCCAAACAACGTTTTAAGGTGGCTGGGCTCATTATCAGTTTTTCAGCTATGTCAGGCAAACTTAAGTTATCCTGCATTAGACACAAACGAATACCAGCCACTAAGCCTAACCGCAGTTCACATATAGTAATGATTGACATATCCCTTGGCGCTGAATGACGGCAGCGGCGTTTGGCAACAGAGAATGCTGGTGGAGCAAGACGGCTAAAACTACTTACCCAATGAGAATTAAACATTTAAATGGTTACCTTGGAGCTGTATCGTCAAACACCTTGACGTTAACTCTGGGCATTTAGCAGACTAAGATGAACAAAGGTATAGAATATAAAGCACAGGTGTTAGAGAAGGCGCAGGTATTGGTCGTAAACATGAGCAACCGGCACCATCTGATTGCAAATTGATGAATTAACTGGTTATGCACATGATATGCAAATCTAAAACTATAATCCCCGAGATTTTTCTCACCTTAATGCAATAAAGTGAATAGTTAATCATAAAAAAGAGGTTAGCTGTATTCAACAGCTAACCTCTTCTCTTTAAATCAGGCGATAAATCAGATGTTCTATCATACAACTAGAGCCATGACTTCAAAACGACTCTTACAAAAGCTAACTCATACCAGAGCTAATTTTTTACGGGTACGAAAATAGCAAGTTGAGTCTAGTCACTGTAAATCACGAATGTAAAACTAACGCCTGTGAAAAACCATACCCACTCAATTCGGCAGACATGGGATTAGCCGCGTTTAGTGCCCCACGGATCGTTGTCATCCGTCGATGGGCTTGGTCCGGAACGCTCAGCCATTCTTGAATCGTTTCTTGGCTCGTTTCGGAGTTCGCTGCGACGCTGTGAGTTGCTATTCGATGAACCATATCCAGAGCCGGTGCCACGTCCACCCGTAGGTTTTTTGCCAGAGCTTTTACCTGAACCACTACCAAAGCTCTTACCTGAGCCATAACCAGAGTTAGGACGTTTATTACCCGCTTCGTACTCGGCGCTGGCTTGTGCCTGCATTTTAGCGATAGATTCTATGGTGAGTTCCATCGGTTTACGCGGCGCGATACCTGAGGCAAAACCTCGTTCGCGTGGCTTAAGATCAAACTGCTCACCGACGGCTTTAGGCATACGTTTGAATCGATACAGGTAAAAGTTTTCCACTTTCTCCCGCGCCCACTCAGTCTTCTTGAGGAAAATAATACAGGCCTCAATGGTCGGGTTGGTGTTAAAACAACCTAGCTTTAATGCCGCGTATAAAATTTTCCAGCCATAAAAATCGACTAACTCAGTGATCATTGTCTCGAGTTTGAGGCCGTGTAATGGGTTGTTCTGTTGCTCTTCAATCATGGGAATTCCAAGTTCAGCCCTATTGGCTGATTTTACTGTATTAGTTTACGGTTTTGAGTTGTTAAACGAGTGACTCAATTCGCTACTAAAATTCGCGATTAGAGAAATTACTCAAGTTATGAAGTTATAAGCCACTGACGTTGCTACAGCAATAGCATAGGGCGTTAAGCCTTATTGCTCGTGATGCTTAGATCTTAAATCCTAAGGACCTAAAGCCTCCAAACTGAGCCATTAAATATTAGCCGTAAAATCTGCTGCTCGACAAAACTGCGGGAATAATAACGGTAAATAAGCTAAACGCCTTCTTTTATTTGCGCTAGCGAGGTTTGGCATCGGCTTTAGGGCAAAGAAAATACACCGCAGCTGACAGTTTTAATCTGCATATCCACGATATCACGCTAACAGGTATGAACTCAGCATCAAGCTCAAACCCGTTTCAAAATTTTACCTATGATCCGCTGATGCCTTGGGTCAACCTCAAAATAAACGCAACTGAAACGGCTCGATTTATAGCTGCGCATCACATCCTTGCTCGCATCTTTAGCCCTTAGTCTGTATACTCCGCGACCTTATTATCCCAACTTTAATGTTTTGGCTTAGAGTGGGTGAAGCGCATGTTTCATTTTGAGGCTTGTTTGTCACAATCCCCGTTAGCAAATACCTAGGAAAGCTCCTTTGATCTCTACCGCGAACATCACGATGCAGTTTGGCCCTGAGCCATTGTTTGAAAACATTTCAGCGAAATTTGGCAATGGTCACCGCTATGGTTTGATCGGCGCGAATGGCTGTGGCAAATCGACCTTTATGAAGATCCTCAGCGGAGCGTTAGCGCCAACCTCTGGCAATGTGTCCATCACGCCCGGCTTAAAAGTCGGTACCCTAAGCCAAGATCAGTTCGCGTTTGAACAATACAGTGTGATCGATGCGGTGATCATGGGTGATGTTGCCCTGTGGAAAGTCAAACAAGAACGCGATGCAATCTACGCCAATCCAAATATGACCGAAGAAGATGGCATGCGCGTTGGCGATCTTGAAAGTGAATTTGCCGAAATGGATGGCTACAGCGCCGAAAGCCGCGCCGGTGAAATTCTGCTCGAAGCGGGTATTGAAGAATCTTTCCATTACGGACTAATGCAACAAGTCGCACCGGGTTGGAAACTGCGGGTATTGTTGGCACAAGCACTATTTGCCAACCCAGATATTTTGCTGCTCGACGAACCAACCAACAACTTGGACATACATACCATTAGCTGGTTAGAAGCCGAGTTGAACAAACGCAAATGCACCATGATCATTATTTCCCATGATAGGCATTTCTTGAATGCCGTCTGTACCCACATGGCCGATATCGATTACGGCGAACTGCGCATTTACCCTGGTAACTACGAATACTTCCTCGCACAATCGTCTTTGATCCGTGAACAATTATTATCGGGCAACGCCAAGAAGAGTGCTGAAATCGAAGAACTGCAAGACTTCGTTAACCGCTTCGGTGCCAACGCATCTAAGGCAAAACAAGCCAGCTCGCGCGCGAAAAAAATGGACAAGATCAAGCTTGATGAAGTGAAATCATCAAGCCGTATTCACCCTTCTATTCGTTTCGATGCTGGCAAGAAAATGCATCGCCAAGCACTGATCCTCGAAGATTTGACCCACGGGTTTGATGGTGAACTGCTATTCGAAGGCGGCGACTTAATCCTCGAAGCCGGTGCAAAATTAGCGATTATCGGCGAAAACGGCGTGGGTAAAACCACTTTCCTGCGCTGCTTAGTCAATGATTTAGAACATAATAAAGGCGTGATCAAGTGGTCAGAAAACGCATCAATCGGCTACTGTCCACAAGACAGCAGTGACGAATTTGATAATGACTACACGTTAATGGATTGGATGTCACAGTGGCGCCAACCTAAGCACAACGATCTTATGGTACGCGCCATGTTAGGCCGTCTGCTGTTCACCGAAGATGACGCGAACAAGAAAGCCCGTAACTGTTCAGGCGGTGAGAAAAACCGCTTGTTATTCGGTAAGTTAATGATGCAAGACATCAATGTGCTGATCATGGACGAACCGACTAACCACATGGACATGGAAGCCATCGAAGCACTCAATAATGCGTTGAAAGACTTTGAAGGCACTTTGATATTCGTCAGTCATGACCGTGAGTTTGTATCGTCACTCGCAACACGTATCATTGATATTAAAGATAAAAAAGTGATTAACTTCCAAGGCACTTTCGATGAGTACCTTTCAAGCCAAGCAGAAATGGAAGCGAGAAAAAGCGCGTAATGTTGTGCTTTGATAAACCTTAATCGGCTATGTCAGCTTGATTAAAAGAGTCGTCATTGGAGTACCTACTGACGACTTTTTATCGATATCTAAAGAGCGATATGATTGGTAAAACATGAAGTATTGCTGCTTTGGGCCTTGGATACACAGCTGTCTATTCGTTATCTAGAGTGCTATAATTCATGCACTTAATTGAGGTTGATCCTATGAAAACTAAATCAAAAAACACACAAGTGACTCAAAATCGACTCTATCGCGCTGTGGCCAGTTCAACCGCTATTGAGACGGGTAAAACTACGGCTGAAGTTGAAGCAAAATTGAAGGCCAAAAAAAGCCGTTTCAGTCATTTGACCTTAGCCTAAACTTCATTCGTTTTTAGCGCTGAGCACATCGTTTACCAAACGAGCCATATGTTGATAATCCCCACCCAACCCTGCTTGAATTGACTTAAAATAAAAATCTCTATTTTGTTCCCAAATCCCATAATCAAGTGGGAGATAACCCGCCTTTACTGCCATCACATCGAGTATCAAACGTGACAAACGTCCATTTCCCTCTCTAAATGGGTGAATTAGGATAAATTCCACATGACTTTCAGCCAAGTAACTCACAACTTCGTCTCTAGAAAACGAATTTAACCATTGAACTTGCTTAAATATTCCTTTTCAAACTGAGTGAGACACTTAAGTATTTGAGCCGCTGCCGTAAATTCGAAACCACCTTTTCCCATATTGACTGTACGCCGTTCATCAGCCCAGTAATAAACATTACCGAGCCATTTTCGATGCCACTCAAAGAGCATACCAACCGATAGATGCTCGCTTTCAATAACACCAGATTGAAACACGTACTCATAAAGCTTTAGTAACAACTGAGTCTCTACCTCTGACATATCCTCTTCATCGGTTATCGCGAGTTTGTTACGAAGTATATGGCCGCCGGAACCGGGTTCGAATTCATCCTCGGTAGTGCCAATATGATATTTCGACATGATAATAGACCCGCTAACTGTAATAACTAATAGAAAAGCAAATATCCGAGTCACAGACAACTTAACACAACTACTCGATGAGATTGACCACACAAGTCTTTGAAATAGGTATGTAGAAACTATGGGCTATAAATTAGCTTATTAATTTTTTTAACCAATACCTCACGATTTTTAGCCAGTTTAAAAATTGTCGGCAAATGTCGAATGACTATCGGCTCTGACTCGAATACCGCATTGCGATCTTTGGCCTGAATATAATCACGGATCTGAAGCATCATCTGTTTATTAAATGCCCAAAGTGAATGACCTTTAAACTCAAGGGAATAAAATGCGTCATTGGGCCATTCAAGTCGATGTTTCTGTTTTGCCATACACTGATAACAACAAATAAGACCAAGATCTGTACCATCTGTAAAAGCACTGTTCGCCCTATGTTCCCAAGTCGAAGTACCTTGGTATTTTTCTGGCAATTTTTCCCGCCAAGAAGCATCCAATAGCGGAGGGAAAAACAGCACACCAGTCCATTTATGAGCAAATCTTTGATTAAACTGCTTGATCTCAAACTGCCTACTCTCAAATAAATGCGCATCTTTTTTCTCTAAACGAAAAACATGGGCAAAGGTAAAAGTGGCGCAGCCAGCACAATGGGGGCAAGTAACCTCAACTCCGTTTGGCAGGCTAAAAAACTCATAAAATCCTGTCATTGATACGACATTCCAAATGATTTAGAGACTAATTTGGAGCTCATCAATTTTCCAACCACCTTCATTTATCATACTAATTCTTTGTTTTTCATTCGCCTCCGATGCATTACCACAGAGATCTTTTTGTGCATATTCAAGGACGGCCGTATCCCCTTCTATCACCTGCGACACTAAGGTGAGTGCTTTGCACTTGGCAGCCGCTTTTGAAAATGAAAGATAAGATGCGATCACTTCATCGCGGGACAGCTTCATCTGCTGCATATACTGTGGGAACTTAGACTCAACATCCGCTTGCTTACGTTGGGTATAGTAAGCTTTGTCCTCTTGATAACTCATCCCCTGCTGTACCTTAGCATTGTACTCGTCATAGACTTCGCTCGACGATTTAGGCGTTGTACAACCTATCAGCACAAGCACAGATATGGGCAGTAAGAAAATCGATTTCATCATCGAACCTCCAAAACTAGACATGTATTATCAATATATTCCATGGTGCATTCATCTGCTTGTTGTCACTGAACGAGTGCGCCATATATGTCCACCAAATACTCCTTATTTTCTTTGAAATCAATTACCTTATCAGGAAGTAAACCTTTAATATCAACAGGTAACAAAATCAATGAAGATAAAATGTAATGCCACCAAGATAACATGTAAATAGTTCATCGATTACTTTAGCTTGGCAGCGTTGCTCATTCAATTGCAGCACAGTTGCTTTAAGGTCACTCGACCTTGACGAGTGCTAAAAATAAGTGCCATAAAACTGTGAGCATGCTCTAAATTGCTGTACTTGATAAGTCATTATCTATCACGTTAAAAGGCACAAAGGTCTTTTTATCGAGCCAGAGAGGCGAGCGATTTTCTCCTGCAAGCTGATAAGCCCACGTCGTAATGGCTTCAGAGCGATCACTCTCACAGACGAAATATCGATTGAGTTCAGAGTGTAACGTTTGGCCATGCTGGATAATATTTTGCTCATACCAGTTATCTTTATGGTGCTGAGCGGCAAGATGATCGCGTTTTTGATTATTACAACTGCTATGTGCGAGGACAAAATTATGGCCTAAATCATTAGGATATCGTGCCCAAGGGATAAAATGATCCACTTCGCCTGTTTCTTTTAATGATTTTTGGCAATAGAAGCATTGGCCTTTTTGTATATCAAGCAGTACAGGTCTAGCATAGGTGATCGTCTGTCTGTCGCTACCAAACAGAAACTCACTTAAATTGCCTTTACTGCCTATAATGACCTGATTTGCTGGAAAATCGGCGATTTTTTGTACCCATTGAGTACGAGCCAATGACACCACTAAATCGTGAAATCGCCTGAAGCAAAATGCGATCCCCGGATTCAACTCGATGTAATTTTTCGTTTTATCATGGGGATAAAGGAAACATTCTTCATTACGTGACAAGTTTTGTAAGCGCCATAAGGGGCCATCTTTAAACGTACCGCGCGTTTTACGCAATAAAGCTGGATAACTAAGATGCGCTTTTAACTGGGATAGACTGTTAACACCTTGATGGCGTAGTTCAATCAAACTGTTGATCAAGGCTGATTGCTTTCCACTATTTTGGATCAGGACAAAATACCCATCATTGGCACCAAAAGGCAAAGAGTGTTGCCAGTAAAGTTCAATAAACTTCTCTACCAAATCATCAATACTGATCGCGGTTTTCAGCGCAGGATCGGCATTGAGTATTAATGGCCGTTCGATACAGATATCGGCGATCGCATGTAGTAAGGCAAATTTGTAAGTTGCAACGAAATCCCCTTCAACCAACAGACGTTGTAAATAGCTAATAAATTCAACTTGTCTTCTCGCATCAATCGGCATTCAGTCGCTCCTGAATAATAACGCTTGCTTCAGGTGCATTTACGTTTGGCATCAGTTTGGGTGTAAAAACTAGCGTCTGCCAATGCACTTGTGAGCGACTGAGTTTATCGGTTTCATCTTGGCTCAAATCTAAAAGTTGTAGCTGACAATCTGCAGCCAGTGTGAGCAGCTCATCGACACTGACTGGGTGCATAACGCGCGCATCGGGGCTTGGGCCATGGCGCAAACTGATGACTAAAAGTCCAGTCGAATTGAGTAAGCGTGAGAGTGTTACTAGTGCAAGTGGGCGCTCTGAGGAAGATAAATGCATCCACACAGCGCTGAGTAAAATCAGATCAAACTGTTGCACTAGGCCAACCACTTTTTGCAACTGAGGTAAACCATCCTCAATCCAACGCACGGGTAGATCCCGAGTTAACACCTGCCCCATTTTCGCTAAAACAACCGCAGGTTCGACTGCAATAATTTGTGTCTTTTTGCCCTGTGCTTTTTCGGCTAAATAATACACATCCCGGCCAGAACCAGCTCCCACATCCAATATCGACAATATATTTTGGGTGAGTAGAGGCAAAAGATGATGCAGCCAACTCGAATGCACTTCTTCAAAGGTTTTAGACAAATACTGTGCCGCGAGTATTTCGGCGTGGTCATTATAAAACACTGTGCTCACTGACAACGATCCTTTTGCAACAAGTGATTGTTTTTACAGACGCTAACTTATCACAATCGTATTTGATAAAAAATACATGTCATCATTATCATGCTGTTTTGCATAAAATATTTAGCATTATGTTGTTCGCGATCACTGTGCTGATTTCGGCTATTCGACCCAATATTCTTATCAATACTTATGCAATCTCAGCATTTTCCCGTCGTTTTTTTCGCAGTGGTTTACACTCTATGAGTGAGTGTAAAGATAAGTGCAATTGATTGAATCTGTTACATGCTTCTCCAGAGTAGTTTCCATTTCAGTGTTGGAGTAAACGGGTTTTAACGTCTTGGCGTAGCGTCTACATAGAGATTAAGACCTAGGGCTCAATTATTTAGGATATCTATTGCCTATGAGTTTTGAAGATTCGTTAGAGCAACTTAAACGACAGTTTTTACATGCACTGCCGGATAAAAAGAAACAAATCATTACCTTGTGGATTTCATTGCGTAAAAATTGGGACGCTCACATGCTGTCTGCCGTGTACCGAGAGGTGCATAACTTAAAAGGGTCGAGCGAGACCTTTGGGTTGTCAGATACCAAACACATAGTCGATAAACTGGAGTTGCTGCTTAAGGGGCTGATCAATGCGCCAGCCCCCGAACTGCCTACTATCAAAGGCTTAGATACCCTCTTCCACCAGTTGTTACAAAACAATATGCGTGGCCAACCGTCGGCGCCGGTAGTAGAGGCGCAAATGCAGCAAAGCCCCTATAAACCGTCAAAGGCGCGCCATGAGCACCATATTGCCATCATAGAAGACGATGGTAATGTCGGTGCGATGATCACAAAGCAGCTGCGAGAGTTCGGTTTTAGTGTGCAGCATTTTTTGAATTTCACGAGCTTTTTGGTGGTGCAAAATGAAACGCCCTTCGATCTGATTCTATTGGATTTAATTCTGCCCGATTGGACTGAAGAGGCCTTGTTCGAAGCCGCCACTGAGTTTGAGAAGAACAATACCCGAGTGTTTGTTTTATCCTCGCGGGGGGATTTTGACATGCGGCTATTGGCCATTCGTGCCAACGTCAGCGAATATTTTGTTAAACCTGCGGAAACCACTTTATTGGTGCGCAAAATCCATCAATCTCTCAAAATGTCAGAGAAACAGCCCTTGAAGGTGTTACTGGTGGATGATCAACAATCTATGGTGGATTACTTTTCAAGTCTGTTACGCAGTCACGGTTTGATGGTAAAAGGGTTATCGAGTGCCGAGCAAGTCTTGCCTGCCCTTGAGCAATTTGAGCCTGATTTGTTTATCTTCGATTTGTACATGCCCGAAGTGAACGGGCTTGAGCTGGCAAAGATGATACGCCAACTGGATAAATACACCTCGAGCCCAATTCTCGTGTTGAGTTCTGATGATACGATGCAGAATAAGGTCAGCATCATACAAGCGGGATCAGATGACTTAATTTCAAAGCAAACCGCACCGAGTTTATTCGTCGCGCAGGTGATTTCCCGTGCGCAACGGGGTCATGATATTCGCAGTTCGGCTAGTCGCGACAGCTTAACTGGGCTGTTAAATCATACCCAAATTCTGGTGGCTGCGAGACGCTGTTTTAACGTAGCTAAACGGATTAACTCTCAAGTTTGTATCGCTATGTTCGATTTAGATCACTTCAAAAAGGTCAACGATACTTATGGTCATTCCGGTGGTGATAAGGTGTTGTTGGCATTTGCCCATCTGCTACAACAATCCTTACGTCAAACTGACTTTACCGGCCGCTACGGTGGTGAAGAATTTATGTTAGTGCTGCCAGATATGCAAAAACCACTGGCGATTGCCAAGTTGAATGCGATCCGTGAAAGCTTTAGCCATATCGTATTTGTTGAAGATGGCGTCGAATTTAAGGTCACGCTCAGCGGCGGTTTAGCCTTTTCGGATCAATGTGAGGAATTTCAAGATTGTCTGTTACTAGCAGATAAAAACCTTTACGAAGCTAAACGTTTAGGCAGAAATCAGCTCGTGGTTTCTCCGACTGACTAATACTAAACAGAATGAGCCACTGCAGCGCACAAATCAGTTCGGCGTAATGCTCTTCCTGCGAAACTCACGCTCTATTCGTTACTTTTTAATCCCACTCAGCGTTGGCGGTCACAGTGAGCTTAAATGGTTAATGAGCTTGCTCGGCATCTGCGATAACTCCACCACATAATCTACTGCACGGCACTTTATTGCTTCTCGTGGCATGCCAAATACCACACAACTTTGTTCATCTTGGGCAAATGTAGTGACGCCTTTTTGGTGAAGTGCCACCATGCCTTCTGCGCCATCTTTTCCCATGCCAGTTAAAATCATCGCGCTGATATTGGGCGCGGCACATTGGGCCAAGGCCGTAAACATCACATCGACCGAAGGTCTGTGGCCACTGACCTTTTCATCTTGGGTTAATTTGACTTTATAACTGCCACCCACTTTGATGATCTCAAGGTGATGATCCCCTGGTGCAACATAGGCATAACTGGGTAAGAGTCGTTCCCCATGCTCGGCTTCTTTGACAGTGATCCGTGACTGTCGGTTTAAACGTTCCGCAAAAGTGCGGGTAAATCCCGCTGGCATATGTTGGGTGATCACTATCGGCGGCATAGCCGCGGGTAAATGTTGTAATACATAAAGAATGGCTTCAGTACCGCCAGTAGATGCGCCTATCGCGACTAAATGCTGTGTCAGGGTTGTATTGGCCAATACTGGCCGCTTACTTGAAACTGGGCGTACTGGCTCAACAAATTTCTGCGGCTTGATGATTTTGGCTTTCGCGGCAGATTTGATCTTATCTAAAATCAAATCCTGATAATCATGGATACCTTGGGGCGAGTCTAATTTCGGTTTAGGGATAAAATCCACCGCGCCTAAGGCCAAGGCATTAAAGGTCGCATCCGCGCCCTGCTCGGTTAACGATGAAATCATCACTACTGCAGTGGGTCTGGCTTTCATCAAGCGGTCTAAAAACGTTAAACCATCTACTTTGGGCATTTCAATGTCTAAGGTAATCACATCGGGGCGAAATTGATTCACCAGATCCTTGGCCTCGTAGGCATCAGCAGCAAGCCCAACCAGAGACAGTTGAGAGTCTGCCTCAATCATTTTACCGAGCAAGCTGCGCATTAGCGCAGAATCGTCAACAACTAACACTTTGATCGTCATAACTTAATCACCAAATAGTTCAACGTCACCGCCCGAAGGTAAATTACGAACCCGTAAACGGTACTCACTTTCCCTGTCAAGAATTGTGCTGTTATGCATGGATTTAATTTTGCGGACTTTCACTTTGCCCGAATGGGGGAAAAAATACACTTTGCGCGGATACACATCGAGTAAATCGGCAGCAACGATAGGGATATTTTCAAGATTGAGGTATTCAATCACAAACTCAGCATTACGCTCACCAATGTTGTGCACAGTAAAACTGCGTAACATATTGCCGCCCCCAAACACCTTAGCTTCGAGTGAATTACGCTGTGCGCCAAGCTTGAGCAAGTCGTTGATTAACAACTCCATTGCATACACGCCGTAACGGGCTGAATCGGCGAGCCCCCCAGTACAATTGCTATTGTCACTTGGCAATAAAAAGTGATTCATTCCGCCAATTTTGAGCTTAGGGTCATACAAGCACACTGAGACGCAGGAGCCTAACACTGTCACTATCATGGTATCTTCACGGGTGGCAAAATACTCGCCGGGTAATATTTTTACCGCATCGCAACCAAAATGATGATCGTGATAGCGATTCGGCTCTGCAATAGCATATTCGATATTAGGTTTTAGCACTCATGAGCCCCTTCACTGGCCGATAGGTTGTTTGACCAACGGCAGTGATGATTTGCGGGAACATATTAAAATTTTCCGAATGTCCCGCAATATAAAGCCCATCCTCGCTAAGGGAGTTCATCATGTGTTTTAATATGACTTCCTGCGTTTCTTTATCGAAATAAATCATTACATTACGGCAAAAAATCACATCGATTGGCGTTTTTAGCGGCCAAAAAGAGTCGAGCAAATTAATGCGGGTAAACTTGAGCATCTGCTTTAATTCGGGAACCACGCGCACATTGCCCAACTGTGAACCGCGTCCGCGGTGAAAAAACCGTTTCTTGCGGATATCGCTAACAGTATCGATCCTGTCTAAGGGATAAATGCCCATTTCAGCCTTTTAACACCTCAAAGTGATGCGGCTCCCGAAAAAATGCTGTTTGATTAGTGGTTAACGCATTGATAAATTCTTGGTGTTCGTTTTCATGGCTTAGCAGATACTCAAAATAAGCCGAAAAACCGGCTAATTTCAATGTTCTGATCCGCCGCACTAAACGGCTATACACCATAGCATCCTTGCTATCGGCGAGTTTGATCCCCGCTAAGCGGTACAGCGTCGTCCTCGCGGTATTAAAGTGCACCGAGGTATAGGCAAACTCTCGTTCCAATGGTTTGTTTTCACTCAATTAAAATTCTTCCCATTCATCTTGATCTTGCTTAATGGGCTTCATCGCATTGGTTTTAGGTTTCTCTGTCACTCTGGCTCTTGCCATAGGTTGAAGCTGCTGTTTGATGGGTTTCATCGCCTTCGCTTTGGGCGCCGCTAATCTCGCGTTGCTGCGTCTTGGGGCTTCATCTTCATCGTCTACGCGAAAGCTGGCAACACTATCCGACAGTTGTTGTGCTTGGGATTGCATGCTTTCCGCTGCAGCGGCCGCTTCTTCAACCAAGGCGGCGTTTTGCTGCGTCATTTCATCCATTTGCACTACGGCTTTACTGATCTCATCGATACCTATGGCCTGCTCATTAGAGGCTGAAGCTATCTCCGCCATGATGTCGTTCACCCGTTTAATGGCGATGACGATTTCCTTCATGGTATCGCCGGACTTACCGACAAGGCTGTTGCCACTCTCGATTTTAGACACAGAATCTGAAATCAATGCCTTGATGTCTTTAGCGGCATTGGCCGAACGTTGGGCTAAGCTGCGCACTTCTGATGCGACCACAGCAAAGCCGCGGCCTTGCTCACCCGCCCGCGCGGCTTCTACCGCGGCATTAAGCGCTAAGATATTGGTTTGGAATGCAATACCATCGATAACACCAATGATGTCGGCAATCTTACGCGCCGATTCATTAATCGATGCCATGGTCTGTACCACTTGTTGGATAAGCTCACCACCGTCCACCGCGACTTCCGAAGCTTTGGAGGCTAAGGCATTGGCTTGACTGGCGTTATCCGCATTGAGTTTCACTGTACCTGTGAGCTCCTCCATGCTGGCCGAGGTTTGCTCTAGGCTCGAAGCTTGCTCTTCGGTGCGGCTGGATAAATCGGCGTTGCCTTGGGCTATTTCTGCCGAGGCGGTATTGATGGTATCTGCCGCTCGCTGGATATCTTGGATCATGAAGGATAGCTTTTCAGCCGTTTGATTTGAGTAATTTTTCAAATCATTAAAGGTGCCTTCATAGTCGTTATAAATGCGGGTGGTGAGATCGCCATCCGCGAGCGCCATTAGCACGCGCGCCACATCTTGTAGCCCACGGTCCGAGGTTTCAATTAACGAATTTAAGTTGTTCGCCAGCATCAGGAAGAAGCCCTGTTTGCCTTCGGTGTCCGCCCTTTGGGAGAAATCACCCGCAGCTGCGGCTGTGACAATGCGGGAAATCTCTTGCTCAGTTTGCACTTCAATGGTGCGGTCGAGCCATTCAACCACAGTCCCTAAACGCTCGCCTTCTTTAGACACTATGGGGCTAGCGGTTAAGCGAAAATGGCAACTCGCGACCTTAATAAGCGATTCATATTTACGGTCTAATTTATCGAGTAAACTTGCTTGGTGAGCAGGATTGCGGTGGAAGATATCCATCGAGCTGCCGAGGATTTTATCTACGGAAAAATGAGGTAAGGCTTGTCGTATCTCACTTTCAGAATGGCGCAACATAGTTTCGACCGAACGATTCATATAAATGATCGTACGGTTAGCATCGGCGATCATGACGTTGGTACTGGTATTATTGAGCGCTTCGAGGATGCGCTGGGTTGCTCGCTCGGCTTCGATACTTTCGGTGCGATCTATCCACTCAACACCTGTGCCTAAATGTTTATTTTCAGCGGTGATAATCGGCGTCAGAATCAACCTAAAGGTACGTTTGCCTATGGTGATTTGCGCAGTATGAGATTGGGTTAGACGTTCTAATAAATTGCGCTGATGTGCAGGATTTTTATGAAAAATGTCGATATTACTACCAATCAGTTTGGCAACAGAGAACTGAGGTAACTCTTTACGAATATCGTCCTCTGCCTCTTGCAGCAAACGGACAACGGCTTTATTCGCATAAATAATATTGCGCTGACTGTCAGCGATCATAAAGCTGTTGCCACTGTTATCAAGTAGCTGAAAATAGCGCTGACGCTCTTCATCCCTTTGCTCACGCGCCTCATCATTGCCAAAAAATTTGAAGATACTCATTATTATTACTCCTGATCAGTCAGACTATTTGCATCAATTAGACCCAGCTCATCACTGCTGATCAGAGCCTGAATATTTACTAAAATGATCATCTTATCCTCGACTGTGGCTAAGCCTTTGAGGTAGCGGCTATCGAACGCCACCCCAAATTCTGGGGCAGGTAAAATTTCCTCCGCCGACAGCTTAATCACATCGGAGACGGCATCGACCACTATGCCGACAATACGTTCAAACACATTGAGCATAATAACGATAGTGAACTCGTTATAAGTGGCTGTTCCAACAGCAAATTTCATCCGCAAATCCACTATGGGCACTATGTCACCGCGCAAATTAATCACGCCTTTTATAAAGCTGGGGGCGTTGGCGATTTTAGTGACCGACTCATAACCGCGAATTTCTTTGACGGACATAATGTCGAGGGCATAGTGCTCTTCGCCTAACATAAAGCTTAAAAACTCCACCTCATCATGGGCGTTGTATTCCACTTTGGCGGTCATAGTTGATCGACTCTCCATGGCTATTTCCTTAATTTTTAATGTGCAGAGCGAGCGATTCGACATCGAGGATCAACGCGACGCTGCCATCGCCCATGATGGTGGCGCCGGAAACACCGGGGATCCTGCGATAATGTTTTTCAAGACTTTTAATCACCACTTGCTGCTGGCCAACTAAGGCATCAACGCACAGGCCAAAGCGCTTGTGGTTGCTTTCGAGCAATACGACTATGCCCTCTTCTGGGCAGCGGGCATTGGGCTCGATTTCCATCAGCTGATAAAGATTGAGCAGAGGTAAGTACTCTTCACGTACTTTTAAGAGTCTTTCTTTGGCGAGAAATTTAAGTTGTTCCGTTTGCGGCTGAATAGATTCTATGATGTGCACTAAGGGCAGAATGTAGATCTGATTTCCCACAGAAACCGTCATACCATCGACAATGGCGAGCGTGAGTGGCAACTGGATTTCAAAGGTTGAGCCTTGGCCCTCAGTGGATTCAATATCAATGCGTCCACCTAAGGCTTCAATATTACGGCGCACCACATCCATACCGACACCGCGTCCTGACACATCTGTGACTTCCTCCGCAGTTGAAAATCCTGCGGCAAAAATCAATTGCCAGACTTGCTTGTCGCTACTGTTATCAGCCACTTGCAAACCATTTTCCCGCGCCTTTTGAATAATGCGTTCACGATTTAAGCCTGCGCCGTTATCGTGCACAGCGATAACGATATTGCCGCCCCTTTGACTGGCTTTAAGGGATAACACACCCACTTCTGATTTACCCGCTGCGAGCCGTTTTTCAGGTTTTTCGATACCGTGATCTAAACTATTGCGCACTAAGTGGGTCAGCGGATCGACGAGCTTTTCAATCATGCCCTTGTCAATTTCTGTGTTGCCACCTTCAATCACGAGATTGACGTTTTTACCCAGTTGCTCAGAAAGGTCCCTCACTAAACGGTTGAAACGGTTAAACACAAAGGATACGGGCAGCATACGCACCGACATCACTGCCTCTTGCATCTCACGGGTATTACGTTCCAATTCATTGAGTGCGGTCTTGAGTCGCTCACCTAAATCGCCCGTCATCTCGTTACCAATGAGAGTCAACATGGACTGAGTGATCACCAGCTCGCCCGCGAGATTAACCAAAGTATCTATCTTAGAGGTTTCGACCCTTAAGGTGGCATCCTGAGCCGACGCGGCTGATTTTTTAGTCGCTGTTTTCACTTCTGCGGTATTGGGCTTTGGGGCAACAGATGAGTTTGATGTTGCGTTTGAACTCAGTATTGCAGGCGAGCTTGCTTTCACAGAAGGACTCGTAGGCACGGTTGAATCAGGTGCGGTAGGCTCAGTCGCTTTGGCTTTAAATAGGGTGTTTTTGGATTGGCTACTTCCAGTTTCCTGGGCTTGATGTGCTCGAGTGGTCGCTGGCTTATAAACCTTCTGCACTAGCGGTTTCGAACTTAATAACTCGATTTCATTGGCGAAGGATTCTGGCGTTAATGCTTCAAAAAAACCAAAGCCTAACTCATCATCGTCAATTGTCACATCACACAGATCAGCATTACGCTCTTTATTATTTATCGCACTGTCAGCGCTGATGTCTTCCGCTTGATAAGCCTC
Source organism: Shewanella sp. SM87 (assembly GCF_025653705.1). Classification (NCBI taxonomy): domain Bacteria; kingdom Pseudomonadati; phylum Pseudomonadota; class Gammaproteobacteria; order Alteromonadales; family Shewanellaceae; genus Shewanella; species Shewanella sp. SM87. The sequence continues at coordinate 17,553 of NZ_JAKKSC010000036.1, read as the reverse complement.
ATCAAAAAATCCAAAGTCTTCACCTTCGATGGCAATATCACGTGCCATTTCACCTTCAAAAAAACCAAAACCCGGATCTTCTGCCTCCACTGGTGCGGTCAGTGTTGTATTTATGATTGGAGTGCTAGCGGCGTCTGTACCATTACGTATCGCAACTGATGAACTAAAAGGCTCACCATTTAACGCTGCAACCAACTGACTTTTACTGTATTCAACCTCCTGCCAATCAATCTGCTCTTCTTCGCGGTACAAGCTCAAGATATGGGATAACGTGTCCACAGTACTCAGCAGTAAATCGATAATGGATGACGTTAATTGGAAGTTACCCTTACGCGTTTTATCCAGCAGGTTTTCCATCACATGGGTGACACTGGTTAATGCGGTAAAACCAAAAATACCACTGCCGCCTTTTATAGAATGTGCAGCACGGAAAATGGTGTTCAGTTCTTCAGGATCGGGAGAAGCAAGGTCCAATGCCAATAGCAATTGTTCCATATTTTCAAGATGTTCATGACTTTCTTCAAAAAAGACCTGATGGAACTCGGCCATATTGATGGACATAGCGCACCCCGTTGCAGTTAACCCAGCACTTTAGCCGTAATAGCCAACAACTTTTGAGGATCAAAGGGTTTTACCATCCATCCCGTCGCACCCGCGGCTTTCCCTTGGGCTTTCATGTCATCGCCCGCTTCCGTGGTGAGCATAATGATCGGCGTACGCATAAATGCCGACATAGCACGTAAGGATTTAATTAAGGTCAGCCCATCCATTCGAGGCATGTTTTGGTCAGTCAGGATAAAATCAAATCTTTGCCCATTACAGATATCGAGTGCTTCTCGACCATCTTTGGCCAGTACCACTTGATAATTAGCTGATTTAAGGGTCGCTTCGACCATTTGTCGAATCGCTGCGGAATCATCAACAATTAATATTCTTTTACTCATGCGCTATTCCATTATGACTTTAGTTATATTCCCTGGCGGTACTAATTCGTATGTCTTAGATAATGTTTTCACCAGCGATAGACCGCGCCCAGACAACTGAGGAATGTCCGCCATCAAATTTTCATCACCCTCAAAGCCTTTGCCACTGTCAGCCACGCTAATATGTAATTCATCCTGCGATGAACGCCAGATGATGCTCACTTTTACCCAATCATTTTCCGTGAGCCTATCTGCAAAACTGTCCCTAATACTATGGTACAGTTCGAAGCCTTCTGGATCATTTTTTAGTCGAGAATCTAATTTTAGTACACCATGATCAATAGCGTTGCTAAATAACTCTGCGACAACAGTAAAAACCCGTTGACAGAAATTAGTCGCAAATCCCAATATGCTGAGAAACTGATTCAATGAACTTAAATAATCAGCGCTGAGTAACATAGGCCCTGCAATACTGACATCCCAGCAGAACTCACCATCCATAATGGCTTTAATACGACTAACATCACGATCTTGATGCCAAGTGTTTAATCGTTCAAAATCTAAGGTACAAATTGTGATGTCATCGGCAATATTTTCAGCAGAACAGTACTCATGCATATTATTCTCTAAATATTTGACTAGACCACCGGACAAATGAATAAATAGATCTTTTAATTTATCAATGCCAAATGGATTGCCGTCATGGGTATATTGCTCTATTAAACCATCACTAAAAAGACAAGCATGCCCATGGGATGGTAAATCAACCGTAACAATATCCGCTATAAAAGTATGCGGAGGTAAAATACCAAGGGCCATATTTGTCGATTTAAATTTATCAATGGATTGATTACTGACTGAACGAGAATGGTCAGTTTCTTTAATATTGTGGTTTGTTAAACAGTCAATTCCCCCCGTTTGAATATACACGGGGGGCATACCACCATTCCAAATGTGTAATTTATTACGATTAAAATCGGCTTCTAAAATAATACAGGCAACAAATCTGTCTTCAGGGTTTTCTCGGTGGAGCTTAGCATTCAGTTCATAAATAAAAGTAACTAAAGAAAATCCCTTTGAAACCATGGCCCTAAATGTACTGGCAACACGCATGATAGGCATGGCTGCACTCAGGCCATGACCCGTTGAATCGGCGAGAATTAAGAAGAAATTGCCATTAGGCGCTATGCCATTGAGGATAATATCACCGCTAAAATTGGCACTGGCTTGGCAGTAAGTATGTACAAAATCAAAGTCAGTATTATCAATATTGACTAAGTGCTCAAATAAATGCCGGGCCATGTGTTCTTCTCGGGCCTTTTCATAAAGCATTTTCTCAAGTTCAATTCTTTGATGCTCTACTTTATGCTGAAGTTGCACCCGGGTAAGTAAACATTCAACCTTGTACCAAAATATTTCAACATTTATCGGTTTAACAACAAAATCCAAAACCCCCATTCTAAAACAGGCTAACACGGATTGATTTTCTTTTGTCTCGCTCATGACGATAACAGGTGTTTCTTTTTTATCCTTATTCAACTTATCCAGTAACGCCAGTGCGGTACCATCCTTTAACCAATAGTTAATCAGAATTAAATCAACCGTATTTTGCGTTATTTCAAATAAACCTTCTTCTAGATTACTACAAACAATAACGTTGTAACCTTTGCTATGAATAAAGTCACTGATCCTTTGACTCGCAATAGCGTCATCATCGATAACTAAAATAAAATGTTCCGGCTGAGTAAGCGATACCATAATGAGTGTTACTCTATGATGTAGATTTTCTGCATATTGGCAATACTAAGGATTTCATTCGCCTGACCATGTGCACCTTTTACAGACGTAGAAATATGTAACTCCTGCGCCTTACGATGCAGCAGTACCATCATGCCTAAAGCAGAACTATCGAGGTAAAGCACTCGACTAAAATCTAAAATAATATGGTTAACCTCTGGAAGCGTTAAAATATCTTGATAATCACTGGTGAATTTCTTGTGGTAATAAAAGTCAAAGCGCTCTGGCAATGAAATAACTTTAATATTTGACATTTTGTTATCCCTAATTAAAAGAGTTCAATTTCACCACAGGTAATTTGATCCCTTGAAACGGGATTATGAGTCTCCTGACGTCGGCGACTCATTTGTATTGTGATGTCATCCCCCTTAATGCCAAACTCCTGTTGTGACATAGTGGTGACGCGATTGAGCGATTCTTTTAAATGGTTTAGGGACTGATTTGTGTAAATCAGGCTTTGGGAAGTAATATCACTGAACTGCAATCCCCGAATAGTATCCGAGATGGCTTGTTCTAGTTCATGTGCCGATGAATCGATACGTTCAATCACTTGAGAATCCTTCTCTGCTTTAACGATAATCTGCCTTAGTGCAGTATCTATATCCTTTTTGGCATCAATAATATAAGTCATATCTTGAGCGGCGACTTTACTTACGTGTACGGTTAATTGTTCAATCTGAATTTGAATTGATTTAAGCTGTTTTTGTATGCTTTCACTAAAACCTGCGCTACGAGTGGATAAAGCGCGCACTTCATCTGCCACAACGGCAAAGCCTCTACCCGCATCACCCGCCCGCGCCGCTTCAATTGCCGCATTTAAAGCCAGCAAATTAGTCTGGGACGAGATTTGATCTATGTCTTGCAAGGCTTTCATTGCTTGAGGCATAGACTCGTAGATGAGATTCACTTTTTCCAACAATTCCATAGTTGATGCCGACATTTCTATGGTGGATTGAATAAAGCGCTCTAACGTCATTGAGGTATTGTTGGCAAATTGCTTCATTTGATCTGAATGGAATAACTCAGCATCATCAGTGCTCTTAACGAGATCTGAAATAAATCCTGTCTGCTCCGTCATTAACCGCCCTAAACCATCGAATGACTCACCGAGCAAATTGACTGCGTCACCTTGCACCGCTAGCACACTGTCAATATTAGCCTCGCAGCCGTTAAGCGTCGTGATTGACTCTTGGTACAGACTGATATGGGCTTGCCAATCTGCGGCAAGTTGGTTATTGAAGGACTTATCATCATGCTGTTGAACTGACTGCATTTGCTGGTGCTGATAAAATTGCCACAGCAACATAATCAATACAGAAATAACCGGACCAATAGCCCACAATGTTATCAAACTCAGCGCATATCCAACGCCTGCCGCGAGCACCGCAACGACCCCATCCTTGTATGTCATATGGACTTCACAATAATTGTACAGTGATTAAAAAGTAGTTTCATATTGGGTGATTTTCAAACACGAAAGTGAAATTATTCACATTGTTACGTGTCGCAATGCGGAAAATGCAGTTATCGCGATAGAAATCCCCATCATTGAGCGCTAATTCTCAGTAAATTGGCATAAATTCATGATTTGCTAATAAACTTGCCCTAATGGAACCTGAAACTTAACTGTGCAGTCCTCATACCCTAGGTTACACTGGAAGCGTCATGGATTGGGATGGAATCGCTTATGAGTCAACGTACATTAAACTCCTTATTTAAACCGACTTCCGTTGCCATTATTGGCGCTTCGAATACCGAGAAACGCGCGGGTAATGTGCTGATGAAAAACCTACTATCGAGTGGTTTTTCGGGGCCTATCATGCCAGTCACCCCTAAGTATCGGGCAGTGATGGGCGTGCTCGCCTATCCCAATATTGAAGCCTTACCCATCAAACCCGATTTAGCGGTTATTTGTACCCGCGCTTGCCGTGTGCCCGCCATCGTTGAAACCCTTGCGCAATTTGGCTGTAAGGTGGCCATTATTATGGCAGCGGGAATGGCACAGGAATTTAACGAAGATGGCGTGAGCCTGCTCGACCTTGCCATGCAAAATGCTAAGCGTTACGGGATGCGCATTCTGGGGCCAAATAGCTTAGGAATGCTATTACCCCCATTGGGATTAAACGCCAGCTTAGCCCACGCCAGCGCCCTACCGGGCAAAATAGCCTTTGTGTCTCAATCGGCTGCTATTTGTACAACGGTACTCGATTGGGCCAATAACAAAGGTATTGGCTTTTCCTCCTTTATCTCCCTCGGTGATGCCACCGACATTAACTTTGACGAACTGCTCGATTACCTGGGCCGCGATAGCCGCACCAGCGCCATCATGCTTTATATCGACTCGGTGAATGAGAAGCGCCATTTCCTCTCGGCTGCTCGAGCCGCTTCACGCAATAAGCCAATTCTAGTGATTAAATCGGGCCGCAGCGCCGAAGGTGCCCGCGCCGCAAAATTGCATACAGGCGGTGTTGGCGGTAATGATGCCGTGTATGAAGCGGCGTTTCGCCGTGCAGGTATGTTGCGGGTTAACGATTTAATTGAACTGTTTGCCGCGGTTGAAAGTTTAGCGCATTCCAATCCGCTGCAAGGTGAGCGCTTAGGGATTATCAGTAATGGTGGCGGTCCTGCCGTATTAGCGGTGGATGAACTCATTATGCGTGGCGGTAAACTGGCGGAGTTATCAGAAGACACCATAGCCAAATTAGAAGCTGTGTTACCGAATACTTGGTCAAGGCAAAATCCCATTGATATTATTGGTGATGCGAACGCATCACGATATGCTAAGGCTTTGACTATCCTGATGGATTCCAATGAACTTGACGCTATTTTGGTCTTGCACTCCCCTTCTGCACTCGGTGAAAGTGTTGAGATAGCTGATGCTTTGGTGAGTGTGATCCACGCGCATCCCAAAAAGAATCGCCTCAATATTTTGACGAACTGGAGCGGTGAAGACTCGGCTTATCAGGCACGAAAACGCTTCACTAAGGGCGGTATATCCACCTACCGTACACCCGAAGGTGCTGTGGGTGCCTTTATGCACATGGTTGAATACCGTCGTAACCAAAAACTGCTGCAAGAAGTGCCGCAATCGATCCCCGATAATATTCCGACAGATAGCCTTACGGCGCGCAAATTACTGCAAGCGGCTCAAGCTAAAGGAAAATCGGTACTGGAAACCCATGAGGCCAGCCCTATTTTGCGTGCTTATGGGCTTAACACTATAGACACTTGGTTTGTGAAAGATGCCGATGAAGCGGTGGCCATTGCGAATGAAGCGGGCTATCCCTTAGCGTTAAAAGTGCAATCCCCTAACATCTTGCATAAGTCCGATGTGCACGGAGTGATGCTCAATTTAACCTCGGCTGAAGATATCCGCCACGCCGCGAATGCGATTACCCAGAGGGTGCATCAAGCCAATCCCGAAGCCATTATTGAAGGCATGATAGTGCAGAAAATGGCGTTGACCGCTGGCGCGCAGGAAATCCGCGTGGCCGTAATAAGCGATCCCGTCTTTGGTCCGGCGATTTGCCTTGGCGAAGGTGGCTCAGAATGGGACCCCACCAATGATGCTGCCGTTGCCCTGCCACCCCTGAATATGGCACTGGCGCGTTATATGGTGATCCAAGCGTTAAAGACCCATAAGTTAAAGGACAGACATTTACCATTGGGTCTAGACATGAATGCCCTGTGCGTTATGTTAACGCAAATATCCCATATTATTATCGATTGCCCTGAAATCGCCTCGTTAGATTTAAACCCAGTACTGGCCGCGGGTGAAAACATCACTCTGCTCGATGTGAATATCCGTTTGCATGATGCCAATGCCGACAGTTCATCGCGGATGGCCATCATGCCCTATCCGAAGGAATTAGAAGAATTCGCCGAGCTAAAAAATGGCCTTAAGGTAATGCTAAGGCCGATTTTGCCCGAAGATGAACCTAAACATTTGGCCTTCGATAATTCGTTATCCGATGAAGACAGATACAAACGTTATTTTGGGGTGCGCTCGAAAATGACCCATGAAGAAATGGCGGTATTAACTCAAATCGATTACGCCCGTGAGATGGCCTTTATCGCCACGGCTAAGGGGCCAGATGGTGATGACATCACCTTAGGTGCCGTGCGTGCATCTATTGACCCTGATAATACCGAGGCCGAGTTTGCCATGGCAGTGCGTGGCGATCATCAAGGTATAGGGTTAGGCAAGTTGTTACTCGAAAAATTAATCAAATATTATCAGGCCAACGACACGCCCGTGCTCACCGGCTTTACCATGTTTGAGAATCGCAATATGGCCAGTCTTGCCAAGAGTCTCGGTTTTAAAGTGACCTTCGATATGGAGGAGCATTTGATCAAAATGCACATGGATTTAAAACCGCCCAGTGATCAATAGCACCTACCCAGACGGACCAGCGGGGGCATTTGAACGAAAACCTACGGTTTTGACTCCCAGGCCCTCCGCGTAACCGTAGGTTTCCGAATAATCACCCCTTCCCCTCATCTTCAATAAAGTACGTACCATTGGGCAACACATGCTTATAGGGCAATAACGAGATATGGGATAAGGTCTTGTCGTCGATATCCTCCCCCTGCTGCCGGAGCTGCTCAACCACGTCATTTATCTTGATCGTGTTCCAGTACAGAATGGCATTGGATACAAAGCTGAGGCTGCTGGCCTTGTTCATGATTTCCTCATAGTCCCCAGTGGTGAATTCACCCTGGTCCGCAAAGAATATCCAGCGCGGCAGTTTGTGCCGGTATTCCCCTTTATTCAGTTGCCGCTGGACGGTTTGGCGCAGGTCTTTGTCAGTTAGGTACCGCAGAATGTATTCGGTCTTGATGATCCGGCCCAGGTTGGTAAAGGCCTTGGTGAGGCGATCGGAGGGTGAACTGTTGGTCAACCGTTGAACGATGACGTGTGCTGGCGCAGTTTTTTGTTTCAGAGAAATGACCACCCGCATCATGTATTCCCATTGCTCCTCAATAATCGCCAAATCAGCTGTTTTCGTGAGTAAATGGTTGAGGTCACCGTAATCGACGGATTTGTCGATACGGTATAGCTGCTGATCCTTCAGATCCCGAATGCGTGGCATAAAGTAGAAGCCGAGCAAATGACAGAGGGCGAAGACGATTTCAGTGTACCCATGCGTATCGGTGGTGTGCTCTCGGATTTTCAGAATTGTGTTGTTTTCCAGCAGACCGTCCAGAACATACAGGGCTTCACGAGGGCTACAGGAAATGATCTTGGTGCTGAACACGGAATATTGATCGGATACGTGGGTGTAGATCCCGATGGCTTTTTCATAGTAGCCGTAATAGCGGGGATAGTATGAAGCCAACAGGCTGTCGGCGCGGATTTTAAAGCGTTGCGCATCTGAAGAGGACAATGTACCGGAGCCATACACCGCACTCAACGGCAGCTCATGGTGTTGATTCACAATTTCAGCACTGGCGTTGATCAGGGTTTCTTCGCGAATATAGTATTGCAGGATATGCCTTAGCATATCGACAGTAACGCCATTGACGCTGTTACTCATGGACACGACGCCCAGGTTTGTGGCTTGTGAAATAATGGCAGCCATCAGGCTTTTGTAAAAGTTTTTGGGCCGTGACTGGTGATGTTGGATAGGGACAAAGTGACGACTGTAATGCGTCATTTGATCCACCTCCATCAGCAATTGCTCGATGCGTATGCTGGGCATATGCGCATCGATCACCTTTTGCAGTTGGTTGACTTTATCCGGTACGTCCAGCTTGTCGTCACGCTTGAGTTTCAGCCGGCCATTGTGTATCTCGGCGAAATTATCCAGTCCAAAACGCTTTTGCGCTGCTGACACCGCTTCGTGGAACTGGGTTGAAATGGCGGAACGCACTTCGTGTGGCAAAGGCTGCTGTAGCTCGGTATAGACGGTGTGTTTGGTTTCATCCCAGTTGGGCTCGTTCAAGGTCAGATCCCAGAACGACACATGCTGTTTGCTCTGTGGTAAATACAAATCGCCGGAACGCAACGCATCTTTCATCGCGAGAGCAAGGCCCATTTCCCAAACATTGCGATTGATGTTGCCGGCTTGATCTTTAAGGCTGCGACGCAGCTCGCGGGGAATGAACGCAGTCGGTGTATTCTCCGGCAGTTTTTTCAGATCGCCGTCATCCAACTGCCGGACGAACTGGATGGCTTTTATCAGTGGCCCAGAACCTTTCGCCACTTCAAACGGTAACCGTATAAAGTCGGAAAAATACTTTCGTAAACTGGGGTAACGGGTCAGCAACAAATCGCAGTAGCCGCATTCTTCCAGGCGTTTAAAAATGTGCAGGTCGTCAATGGAGGCTAGCAAGTGTTTCTCGTCAATACGCTGCCATAAGTCATTCTTGTACAACGGCTGTTCATCCGGCCATTCCAGCAAAACATGCGTGGTATCGAGCACGGCGTCGATAGCTTTCTTCTGGCGTTTGCGGAATTCCTTGTGCTTTTTGTCGTGACTGTTTCTGGTTTGTCGGCACAGTTCCGTCATGTACTGATCGTGCATTTTGACCAGGTTATCCAGCAGAATCTTGCGGGATTCTAACAGGAAGCACACCATCAGGGCATAGCGCTTGTGGTCTTTGAAGCGTTTCATGTCCTTGGCGCTGTAGCGCTTGGTCAGTCGATACAGGTAGTGAAGAAAAGCGGTATCAATGACCTTTTCCTCGAATTCATTAACGCCGGTGGCCACCAGATTGTCATAGCGCTCCAAATAGCGTTTCAGTGATGAGATTTTGGCGGCCGGTGGATACTCTTTGAGTTGGTTGAAGTAGGTTCGCTGATTACCGTCTGTGGTTTGCAACAGAACGTCGATGGCACCGCGCAGTTCAGGGGACATCTGATCAAACACCTGCTCAAAAAGCTGAGTGTGAACCTGGTTACAAATACGGATGATCTGCCGTTCGATGGTCGAGGGCCCGGGTAATACAATACGGTTCAGCAGCAGGTAGCGCTCTGCCCGGTGAAAAAGTTCATCCGGCAGCAGCCCCTGGCGAGCATATTCTTCAATCCAGCGGTCCAGATCCGCTTCCGCTTTGTCATCAAACCGCTGAAAGCCCAGATACTTGAGGATGTTGTTCCGATGCTCCAATAGTGTCGCTTCCCGCTCGGGCACGTCCACGGTTAGCGTGGGCGGGAGGTCGAGTTGACTGCTCAGGTAGCTGATTACCCGGGGGGATAGATCATGGAGTTGGTTAAGAAACCGGCCATAGAGACGCATGGCGCACAGTTGGATAGCAAATCCCAGACGGTATTGCTTACGGTACTTGTTGACCACCTGGCAATCGCGTCGGCTCAGCGTCCAATCGCGAACCATTTCTTCGTCGGAAAATCGTTGTGGCAGCATTAAGGGGTCGCCTCAGAAAACGGAAAATAAAGCACGCTAAGCCCTTACTTACCCAGATGTTTGACTGTTCGTGGCACTTTCACCATGGCAATTGCAATTGCCCAACCCTTGCAAAATGCCGCACGCCTCTACAGATCGAGAGCCAGAACACTTCTCGCGCAAATCAACCAAGTGCCGTTTTAACTGCAACAGCGCGGACACACGCATTTCCACCTGTTGAATATGGGCCTCCAGCAGCGTGTTGACCTCCCCACAGTCCTGCATCGGGTTGTCTCGCAGACCCAGCAATGCGCGAATCTCGCTCAACGTCATCTCGAGCGAACGGCAATGACGGATGAATTGCAAGCGCTCAATGTGCGCCTCACCGTACAGCCGGAAGTTGCCACCGCTTCGCGCTGGCTTCGGCAGTAGCCCTTCCTTCTCGTAGTAGCGGATGGTCACGACCTCGCACCCAGAGCGCTTGGCGAGGTCGCCAATTCTGATTTCCATGCATCAATCTCCAATTATCACTTGACTCTATAGTGACTATAGAGATTTTAATGGAGGCTGAATAGAAGATTTTCAGGAGTTACTCATGAGCGAATGCGCTTCAAAGGGGTGTGGCTGCACGACTGAGCCGATCATCCAACCCACGGCACCGGCCCCGCTGGCAATCGGATCGGCTCAAGCGGTGTACCGCATCGAGAACATGGATTGCCCGACCGAAGAGGCGCTGATCCGAAGCAAACTGGCCGGTCTGGCGGGGGTGGCGGGTCTTGAATTCAACCTGATGCAACGTACCTTGGCCGTGCGACACGAATTGCCTTCGTTGTCTCCCGTCGAGCAGGCGCTGAAGGCCATCGGCATGCAAGCTGTGCGCATGGATCAGGCGTCGGCCGAGCAGACGACCAAGCTGTCCATTGCCAAGATGGATTGCCCGACCGAAGAGACGTTGATCCGCAACAAGCTCGGCACCGTGGCCGGTGTTGCTGATCTCGATTTCAACCTGATGCAGCGCACGCTGTCGGTACGCCATGCGAACCAGGTTCTGCCAGACGTGCTCGTGGCACTGCAAGCGCTTGGATTCGAGGCGCAGGTCGTGGACACGGCAGAGGTCGCATCTCCATCCGCCGCCCCTGTGACCACGCCGACCAACTGGTGGCCGCTGGGCATCTCCTTGGTCACTGCATCGGCGGCCGAGGCGGTCTACTGGCTCCACAACGGCAATCACTGGTCGGTTGTCGTTCTGGCGCTTGTCGCGGTCTTCACGGGTGGCCTCTCCACCTACAAGAAGGGGTGGATTGCGCTCAAGAACCGTAATCTCAACATGAACGCCCTCATGTCGATTGCGGTCACGGGTGCCATGTTGATCGGCCACTGGCCCGAAGCGGCAATGGTGATGGTACTGTTCGCGCTGGCCGAGGTAATCGAAGCCAAATCGCTGGATCGCGCTCGTAACGCTATCCGTGGCCTGCTCGACCTGACCCCGGAACAGGCCACGGTACAGCAGGCTGACGGCACATGGCGCGAGGTGGGCGCCAAGCAAATCACCATCGGCGCCCGCGTCCGGGTCAAACCAGGTGAGCGCATCGCCCTTGATGGTGAGGTGCTGGAAGGCCGCTCTGCCGTCAACCAAGCCCCGATCACGGGTGAAAGCCTCCCGGTCGAAAAATCCCCCGGTGATTCGGTGTTCGCTGGCACGATCAACGAATCCGGCTCGTTCGAGTACCGCGTCACCGCCTTGGCCAACAACTCCACTTTGGCCCGGATCATTCACGCGGTAGAGGCTGCGCAAGGTAGTCGTGCGCCGACTCAGCGTTTTGTCGATCAGTTCGCCCGCTGGTACACCCCCGTTGTATTCGGCGTTGCCATCGCCGTCGCGTTGTTGCCGCCGCTGTTCATGGGTGCGGCATGGCTCGACTGGATCTACCGTGCATTGGTTCTGCTGGTGGTCGCCTGCCCGTGCGCACTGGTGATCTCTACACCGGTCAGCATCGTCAGCGGCCTGGCCGCCGCCGCCCGCCACGGCATTCTCATCAAAGGTGGCGTCTATCTGGAAGAAGGCCGCAAGCTGCGCTGGCTGGCTCTGGACAAGACCGGCACGATCACGCACGGCAAGCCCGCACAGACCGACTTTGTCACATGGGGCAATGCACTCGCCTCGGACAGCCGCAGCATCGCTGCCAGTCTGGCGGCCCGCTCGGACCATCCTGTATCCAAGGCGGTGGCACAGGCCGCGCAGACGGACGGGGTTGCCTTGCTCGACGTGGCCGAATTCAACGCGCTGCCCGGTCGGGGTGTGCAGGGCCAAATCAACGGTGAAACCTACCATCTTGGCAACCAGCGGATGCTAGAAGAGCTGGGGCAGCGTACTCCCGAGCTGGAACAGCGCATCGCGGCGCTGGAAACCATGGGTAAAACTGTCGTGATGTTGGTCAGCGCAAAAGGGGTTCATGCCTTATTTGCCGTAGCGGACACCATCAAGGAAAGCAGCAGGAGCGCCATTGCCGAGCTTCATGCACTGGGCATCAACACCATGATGCTGACCGGCGACAACCCCCACACGGCACAGGCCATTGCCGCACAAGCCGGGATCGACCGTGCGCAAGGCAATCTGCTCCCAGACGACAAACTGCGCGAAGTTGAGCTACTGGCCATAAAGGGCAAGGTCGGCATGGTCGGTGATGGCATCAACGATGCCCCGGCCTTGGCGCGTGCGGACATCGGCTTTGCCATGGGAGCGGCTGGCACAGATACCGCCATCGAGACCGCTGACGTGGCCCTGATGGACGACAACCTGGGCAAGATTCCGACCTTCGTGCGCCTGTCGCGTGCGACGGCGCAGGTGCTGATGCAAAACATTGTGCTGGCCCTTGGCATCAAGGCAGTATTTCTGGTGCTGACCTTCACGGGTCAAGCGACCATGTGGATGGCGGTGTTTGCTGATATGGGGGCCAGCTTGCTCGTCGTTGGCAATGGCTTGAGGCTGTTGCGCAAATGAGCTGGAAATTCTTTCTCTACGACTGGGGTGGTCTGAACATCGCGTTGTTCCAAGCCATCAACATGAGCACACCTGCAGCGCTGGAACCGCTGGCATCGTTCTTCAACCTTGTGATAGGCAACTACTGGACTGCACCACTGATGCTCTTGGCGATGTGGGGATGGTCAAAGTCGGCACCTGACCCAACGCGGGCCGATGCCATCCGGTACAGACTCAGAGTCTTTAGCGTGGCCTTTGCGTTGGCATTTCTCGTCGCCACCATCTTGAAGCTATGGATCGACTTTCCACGCCCGCCTGCCGTTTTTGGCGACATGGTGCGCGTTATCGGGGGCATCGAACGACACTACAGCCTGCCCAGCGGGCATGCCACCTATGCCGCGCTGGTGGTCGGCGCGCTCTGGCCTTTGATAGGCCGTCGTGGCCGTATCGGCTTGGTGTTGTACGCCGCATTGGTCGGTTGGTCACGCATCGCAGCCGGAATGCACTTTCCTGCCGATGTGCTGGCGGGGTGGGTACTTGGATTGAGTTGCACGGCGCTCGCCGGGTGGCTGATGCCGCTGGCCGCCCCTGTGTGGCAATCGGCTCGCCGCACATCGACTTGGGTCTGGTTCGCAGTGGCCGCCAGTGCTGTCATGACCGATCAGCTCGCAAAGTTCGCCATCACCCGCACGTTTGCCTACGGTGAACAGGTCGAAGTCACGCCCTTCTTCAACTTCGTCCATGTCCTGAATCCCGGCGCGGCATTCAGCTTTCTGGCGAACGCTGGCGGCTGGCAACGTTACTTTTTCATCACGCTGGGCCTGGTCGTTTCTGCTTGGCTGGGACGCATGCTGTGCCAGCAATTGCCCCGTCTCGAAGCGATGGGATACAGCCTGATCCTCGGCGGTGCGCTGGGCAATGTCGCGGATCGTGTGCTGCGTGGACAGGTTGTTGATTTCCTTGACTTCCATTGGCGACTTGCGCACTGGCCCGCCTTCAACCTCGCTGATGTGGCGATAACTATCGGAGCGCTCTGCCTGTTCTTGACGGTTGTACCGAAAAGCAGTAAAGGCACAGAGGCCGAGGTGTCCGGTTAAGCTATACCCTAACCTGATGTCAGATGCTTGGCGCAAAGCACGTCAGAATAGAGTTGTAGTTTGTATTTATTGACACAAGCCGCCAAGGGTAATAGATTTCATCCTGACACTTTTACCTTTGGAGGCATCTTGCAAGGTCAACGTATCGGCTATATCCGCGTCAGCAGCTTCGACCAGAACCCTGATCGGCAACTGGAGCAAATCGAAGTCGGTAAGGTATTCACCGATAAGGCTTCCGGAAAGGACACGCAACGTCCCGAACTTGAAAGGCTGCTGGCCTTTGTGCGCGAGGGCGACACCGTGGTGGTGCACAGCATGGACAGGTTGGCACGCAATCTCGATGACCTGCGCCGCATCGTTCAGGGGCTGACACAACGGGGCGTGCGGATGGAGTTTGTCAAAGAAGGGCTGGCGTTCACCGGCGATGACTCACCGATGGCCAATTTGATGCTGTCGGTCATGGGGGCTTTTGCGGAGTTCGAGCGCGCACTGATCCGCGAACGCCAGCGCGAGGGAATCGTGCTGGCCAAGCAGCGCGGTGCCTACCGGGGACGAAAGAAATCGCTGAACAGCGAACAAATTGCCAAGTTGAAACAGCGAGTCGCGGCAGGCGATCAAAAAACCTTGGTGGCCCGTGACTTCGGCATCAGTCGCGAAACCTTGTACCAGTACCTGCGGGAAGACTGATCATGCCGCGCCGCTCAATCCTGTCCGCCACCGAGCGCGAAAGCCTGCTGGCACTACCAGATGCCAAAGACGAACTGATACGGCACTACACGTTCAACGAAACCGACCTATCGGTGATCCGCCAGCGTCGCGGCGCTGCGAATCGATTGGGCTTCGCCGTGCAGCTTTGCTACTTGCGATTCCCTGGCATCTTCTTGGGCATCGATGAGCCTCCGTTTCCGCCCCTGCTGCGCATGGTGGCCGCACAACTCAAGGTGCCGGTGGAAAGCTGGAACGATTACGGCCAGCGCGAGCAGACACGGCGGGAGCACTTGGTCGAGCTGCAAACGGTGTTTGGATTCAAGCCCTTCACCATGAGTCACTACCGGCAAGCCGTGCATACATTGACCGAACTGGCCTTGCAAACAGACAAAGGCATTGTGCTGGCCAGCACCCTTGTTGAAAACCTGCGGCGGCAGAGCATCATCCTACCCGCCATGAATGCCATCGAGCGCGCAAGCGCCGAGGCCATTACCCGTGCCAACCGGAGCATCCATGCGGCATTGGCCGATTCCTTGATACCTGTCCATCGCCAGCGCCTGGACGAACTGCTCAAGCGCAAGGATGGTAGCAAAATGACGTGGCTAGCGTGGCTGCGCCAATCGCCCGCCAAGCCTAACTCGCGCCACATGCTTGAACACATCGAACGCCTCAAAGCCTGGCAAGCGCTTGACCTACCTGCTGGCATCGAACGGCAGGTACACCAAAACCGCTTGCTCAAGATCGCCCGCGAGGGCGGCCAGATGACGCCCGCCGACCTGGCCAAGTTCGAGTCGCAGCGGCGTTACGCCACCTTGGTAGCACTGGCCATCGAAGGCATGGCCACCGTCACTGATGAAATCATCGACCTTCACGACCGCATCATCGGCAAGCTGTTCAATGCGGCCAAGAACAAGCATCAACAGCAGTTCCAGGCTTCCGGCAAGGCGATCAACGACAAGGTGCGGATGTATGGGCGCATCGGTCAGGCGCTGATTGAAGCCAAACAAAACGGCGGCGATCCGTTCGCCGCCATCGAAGCGGTCATGCCGTGGGACACCTTCGCCGCCAGCGTCACCGAGGCGCAAACGCTGGCGCGGCCTGCAGATTTTGATTTCCTGCACCATATCGGCGAGAGTTACGCCACGCTGCGCCGCTATGCGCCGCAGTTCCTGGACGTGCTCAAACTGCGCGCCGCGCCCACCGCCAAGGGTGTGCTCGATGCCATCGACGTGCTGCGCGGCATGAACAGCGACAGCGCGCGCAAGGTGCCCGCCGATGCGCCAACCGCATTCATCAAGCCGCGCTGGGCAAAGCTGGTTCTGACCGACGAGGGTATTGACCGGCGTTACTACGAATTATGCGCCCTGTCGGAGCTGAAGAACGCACTGCGCTCTGGTGATGTTTGGGTGCAGGGTTCGCGTCAGTTCAAGGACTTCGACGAATACCTGGTGCCGATCGAGAAGTTCGCCACCTTGAAGCTGGCCAGCGAATTGCCACTGGCCGTGGCCACCGACTGCGACCAATATCTGCATGACCGACTGGAATTATTGGAGGCGCAACTCGCCACAGTCAACCGCATGGCGGCGACCAACGACTTACCGGACGCCATCATCACCACTGCATCGGGCCTGAAGATAACGCCGCTGGACGCAGCGGTGCCAGACGCCGCGCAAGCCTTGATTGACCAGTCGGCGATGTTGCTGCCGCACCTCAAGATCACCGAGTTGCTGATGGAGGTCGATGAATGGACGGGCTTCACGCGCCACTTCACACACCTGAAGACCGGCGACACGGCCAAGGACAAAACCTTGCTGATGACGACGATTCTGGCTGATGGTATCAATCTTGGGCTCACCAAGATGGCCGAGTCCTGCCCTGGCACCACCTACGCCAAGCTGTCTTGGCTGCAAGCCTGGCACGTTCGCGACGAAACCTATTCGACGGCGCTGGCCGAGCTGGTGAACGCACAGTATCGACAACCCTTCGCCGGAAACTGGGGCGACGGCACCACGTCATCGTCGGACGGCCAGAACTTCCGAACCGGCAGCAAGGCAGAGAGCACCGGGCATATCAATCCGAAGTATGGAAGTAGCCCTGGGCGGACGTTCTATACCCATATCTCCGACCAATACGCGCCCTTCAGCGCCAAGGTGGTCAACGTCGGCTTGCGCGACTCGACTTATGTGCTCGATGGCCTGCTGTACCACGAGTCTGACTTGCGTATCGAGGAACACTACACCGACACGGCGGGCTTCACCGATCATGTGTTCGGCCTGATGCACTTTCTGGGATTCCGGTTCGCGCCGCGCATCCGCGACCTGGGCGACACCAAGCTGTTCATTCCCAAGGGCGATACTGCCTACGATGCACTCAAGCCGATGATTAGCAGCGACAGGCTGAACATCAAGGCTATTCGCGCTCATTGGGATGAAATCCTACGGCTGGCCACTTCGATCAAGCAGGGCACGGTGACGGCCTCGCTGATGCTGCGCAAGCTCGGCAGCTATCCGCGCCAAAACGGCTTGGCCGTCGCCCTGCGCGAGCTGGGGCGCATCGAGCGCACGCTGTTCATTCTGGATTGGCTGCAAAGCGTGGAGCTGCGCCGCCGCGTCCATGCGGGGCTGAATAAGGGCGAGGCGCGCAACGCGCTGGCCAGGGCGGTCTTCTTCTACCGATTGGGTGAAATCCGCGACCGCAGTTTT
>NZ_JAKKSC010000035.1:0-43115 GCF_025653705.1 Shewanella sp. SM87 | reverse complement strand
GACATCAATGTTCTAAGCCAGCTACGTTTAGGCCAAAAAGTCCACTTCAAGGCCAAAGAAGGCCAAGTGTTCGGGGTGGTTATCAAAATCAACAAGAAATCAGTGATGGTGGTCAGCGATGATAACCGCCAGTGGAAAATCCCACCAGGACTGGTGCAGATCATGAAAGACATCTAGCCAGGATGCTTGGCCGAAATCTATAAGGCGTCAATACGTCCTAAAATGGACGCTTACGATTTTACTGAGTGTTCGATTTTTACAAGCACACTATTTATCGAAACCCCGTTTTGGGCAAAAACACGTTAGCCAAAAGCTAACGTGAAATGATTGGGTTCAGCCCGTGAACCAGACTAGGCAAGTCTGATTCACTGTAACGATTTGTGAAATAGACTTTATTACTCTCACATTATTACAGATGTTCAGTGGACTTCAGTAATCTTACTTCATATAAACCACCTGCAATCGAGCCAGCTTTAGCGACAAACTTAACGGTAAAGGGCTGAGTGGGGGCGCTCAGCATTTCGGCGGGAATAGGGTAGTCTTGGCTATAAAAGTCTGCGCCTTTTTCTCCACTCAATGTCACGGCTGCGAGTAACTTGTCGTTAATGTGGATCTCAAACTCTCGGCCTGTATCTAAGCCGAAGTAGGTGAGCCTTAACAGCGGTGCGGTTTCTCCCTTTGCATTCAACTGATAACTAAACCAATCGTGGGCGTGGCGCCAATGGCGAGTGCCATTGAGTCCGGCTTCACTCTTAGATGCCTTAAAGAAATGATCAGCTTCAGGTTGTTGCTCACCGGGTAAGACGATATCGAGTGTCTGCGCCGTAAGTTTAGCTTCCAATTGAGATTTCATACTCAGAGCTTGCTGTCGCTGTTGCCACTCATTAGGCGCACTTTGACCAAAATAAACCGTGTAACGACTGTCGTGGAGGCGAAAGAAGGGGATCAGCTCTAAGGATTTAGCCTGATTCATCCGCGCCTTGCCGGTAGAAAACTTAAGTTCACTGAACGGCAAGCGGGTGATCTGCTGTAAAAATGCGGTGCCATCGCTAATAAAAATCGGCGCTTGGTCGGATTCACACATAGGGCCTTTGGCAATGTGGCCCATGCGGCTACTATCACCGATAAAGTTTAAGGATTCATTGACAATCGGCTGTGTTTTGGCCGCCAGAACAATCGGCCCATACAGGACTGAGTAATAAGAGCTTTTATCGGGTATTTGTTCTAACGTCACAGTCATGGGTAAGGTGATGCTGATCTTATCGCCCTTATGCCACTGACGTTTGATCTTGATGTACTGGCCTGCAACGGCGTTAAACTTTTGCGCTTGACCATTAATACTCAGCGTTAAATCATCATGTTGCACCCACTGCGGATATCGCACATTAAGGGCAAACTGCGCATCCTTGTCTAAGGTTATTTCTGAGGTACTAGCATCAGGGAACAAGGTTTTCTGCGTAACGGTAATACCTTTTTCCTGCCAATGTACCTCGGAGTCGACAAACAGATTCACATAAAACTCATCACCCTCGCTGGCGTAAATGAGTTCGCCATACTTAGCGTGATTTTCAATCCCAGAACCGACACAACACCACATACTTTGCTGGGCAGAGGAATAGACGCGGTAATGATCGGGCCTCATAGGCGTAAAGTACACAAGTCCACCGTTATCAGGGTGTTGAGACGACAAAATGTGATTATAAAGGGCGCGCTCGTAGTACTCGATATAAGCTAAATCGGCTTTATTTTCATCGAGTAGCTTGTTTTCATAGAGTAGCTTAGACAGTTTTAGCATGTTGTAGGTGTTACAGGTTTCGGGCCCTTCGGCCGATTCCAACATGCTGCTGAAATCGTCACTGGGATGAAAATGCTCCCGCACACTGTTACCGCCAATGGATGCCGTGCGCTTATGCACGACTTGCTGCCAGAAGAAATCGGCACTGTCTAACCAAACCTTGTTATTACTTAACTCTGCAATGCGGGCGACGCCGACGATTTTCGGAATTTGCGTATTAGCATGTAAACCCGTGAGTTTGTCTTTGTGGTGTAACAGTGGCTGCAGCAAGGATTGATCGGTATAGCGTTTAGCTAGAGCTAAGTATTTATTTTGCCCTGTGATGGCGTAAACATCGGCTAAGGTTTCGTTTAAGCCGCCATATTCGGTACGCAGCATCAGTTGCAACTGTTCATCACCCAGCTTATTGCTTAAATGCAGCATCCAATCGGCGAAATTCACCAGCATTTTTTTCGCGGTTGGATTATTGGTGTACAGATAGGCATCCCTTAAGCCTGCAAACACTTTATGGACATTGTACCAAGGCGCCCAAGCTTGGTTGAGGGTGAATAAATCAGCCTCTATCTTACCTTGCTCGATTTGCTGCCATAGCAGACGGCTATTGGGCACACCGCCAAGATAACCATTGCCATGGGCTTGCTGACACTTTTCTAACTCGGCCACCATGTAATTGAGTCGTGCTAATACGGCTTCATCGCCCGTCGCCGCGTACATCAGCGCAAGCGCTGAAAGATAATGTCCGCCGATATGACCATCTAAACCCGTATCTTCCCAATTAGGATAATTTTCAGCTGTGGTCGCTATGCCTGCATCCTTACGATAGGGCGCTAATAACCGTTCGGGATCCATCGACATGATGTAGTGCAAGTCGGTTTGCTGGGCATGCAGAAAAGGGCCGGCGGTAATACGCACATCATTAAGTGGGATAGCACTTGGTGCTGCAAAGCCGAGTGGTGTGAATAAACAGAGGCTTAAGAATAATGCGGATTTCATATCAGATCCCTTTAAAGTTTAGGCACGTAAAACTCATCTCACACTAGCTATTCGGTTTAGAACAGTGGGCAATAATAGACTTGCAGTCTCACAAACATTTGCGTAATGCGGACACTTGCACCACAAAAAATATCGCTAATAAAAAGCCCCAAATAGAAGGGGCTTTAAACTCAGAACTTAAAATAAGAGCTTGAGCTAAGGGCATAAGCTAAAGGTTTTAGGTCAGCAGCTTTAAATGCAAGAACGCTCTATTCCTGAATAGAAGGTTTACCAAATACTGGCATACCCACATCATCCCAACGTAATGCCTTCACATAGGTATGGCGGTTAGGATCCCATAACGGGTCGCCTTCAATTTCAGTGTAGGTGCGCGCGTGGTATATCAATAGATCGGTTTCACCATCTTCCGCTAAGGTAAAACTGTTATGTCCCGCACCGTAAACACCGTGCTCATAACAACTTGTCATCACAGGTTCTGATGCTTTATGCCATTGAGTTGCATCGAGTAAATCGGCATTCTCATCAATAGACAGTAAACCCATGCAATAATTTTCATCGGTAGCACTGGCGGAATAGGTGATAAAGATTTTGCCATGACGTTTTAGTACGGACGGACCTTCGTTAACCCAAAAGCCTTTGATCTCCCATGGATATTCAGGCTTGGTTAACATGACAGGCGTTGAGTTTATCTTGTCTGGTGTGTCCATTTTGGCAATGTAAAGATTGCTATTGCCTTGGATGTCTGGGGCCTTTTGTGCCCACACATAGTACAGCTGACCATTGTGTTCAAAGGTTGTTGCATCGAGGCAGAAAGTGTCGATACCGGTATCGAGCTGACCAAGGAACTGCCATTCGCCCGTCAGTGGGTTGGCATCATTACAACGCAGCACATACATGCGATGTTGAAACAGCGCATCTTTAATTTCTCGGCTCGGCGCAATTGCAACATAGAGATACCAAGCACCTTGATTAAAATGGATTTCTGGCGCCCATACTAAGTCAGAATATGCACCCGTATCCGGTTTATGCCACACATCAACCGGAGTCGCATCGGCAAGTCCTGCAATCGTGGTCGCTCTGCGTAATTCAATGCGGTCGTACTGCGGCACTGACGCGGTGAAATAATAAAAACCATCCGTGTACTTATAAATAAAAGGGTCGGCACGTTGTTCAATTAAAGGGCTGAGCTTTAACATCTTTTACTCCAAACTATTCCAAAACCGGATTACAAAAAATGAACTTGAAAAATTAACATCACTGATCCAAATAGCAGATCTATCATTGAATCAACACCGCTACACCGAGACTTTTGGATCGCCATTACCGCCTTGAGTTGTGTGCTTAGGCTTAGGCGTGGCCTCTTCATTAAGAATTTCCATATCGGGTAGTGCTTGCTTGATATCTTCATAAACACGGTCAGATATTTTGTACTTAAACATCAACAACCCCATCAGCGCGTGGAAAGCACCAGGAATGACAGTTAACATCAAGGAAATCCCTGTCAGGGTGAAACTGCTTTGTACTTGCCCTGGTTGATAGTTGAAGTAAGTCAGTAACATGCCCACTACAAAACCTGCGGCGCCCATACCCGCTTTTTGGGCGAATGAGATCCCACCAAAAGCTAAACCCGAAACCCTATGACCTGTTTTAACCGTGCCGTAATCGACCGATTCAGAAATCACTGACCAAAAGACAGGAGCATGTAAATCCACCACAAAGGAGATGGCAAAATAGAGCACAAAGGCAAGTACGATATCGCCTGGCTGCACGGTAAAGAACATCAGTACACTTAAAATACCAACGATGAGTTGGCTATAGCGGAACAGCTTAAGCTTACAGTAACGCTTAGTGATCCAGGTTGAGGCCACCATCGCCAGAATCGCGGCGCCAACACCGGTTGAGAGAAATGCCGACAGCATTTTGGCGTCGCCACCGAGGTAATATGTCGCGTAATAGGCGGCAACTGAGCCGCGAATAACGTAACCGACTGTGCCTATCACGCAGATAGAACACAGCACTAACCATTGATCGTTCTTTAATAGCAACTTCAATTGTGTACCAATAGGCTTAGTTTCTACTTTGTAGGCCACACGCTCTTTAGTGGTAAAGAAACAGAATAAAAACAACAATGTTGCCATTAATGCCATTACCCCCATGGCCTTTTGATAGCCAGCAGCAAGGTTATCACCGCCCCAAGATGCTGCCAGCATAGGCACAATAATGGTCACTAAAAAAGCGGCAATTTTAGCGAAGAATAGTCGATAGCCATTGGCGGATAAGCGCTCTTTGGGGTTGTCTGTTAATACGCTAATAATGGAAATATAAGGAATAGTGACTGTAGTGAAAATAATCGTCACCAGAATATAAGTGGAATAAGCCCAAATCAGTTTGGCGTTGTAGTCCCAGTCCGGTGTACTAAAGGTTAAAAAGACTGACAGTCCAAACGGCACCGCCATAAACAGGAAGTAAGGGCGATAACGACCCCAACGTGTGGTTACTTTATCGTTAATAATGCCCATGAGTGGATCGGTAATGGCATCGATTAAACGAACCAGCAAAAACAAAATTCCCACATCAGCAGGTTTTAGGCCAAAGATGTCAGTATAAAAGAAGGTAATAATTAACATCATTGAAGACATCACCACGTTTACGGCCATATCCCCAGAGCCGTATCCGATCTTTTCAATGACCGACAGTTTATGAGAACTCATCAGAAATCCTTATTATATTTTTTATAAACAGTGAGTTAATGTACCAGCAACACGTTATAGCGTATTCCCCATGTTAATACATTCTCTAACTGTTAATTTTCCCACATTGGATTGTTACTTATTTGTCTTGATAGTATGATAACCTCAATCATCATACAATAGCATAATAGCTATTTTATTATATTGGATCTTGTTTCATTAAGGAGTATTGATGCCACCACTGTCTGTTTCATCTAAAAAATACCTTAAGCGGTTCAACTGTGCCTTGCTGCTCGGCCTTCTTGGCACTGTCGGTAGCATCAGCGCAAAACAGGTGAGTATTCATGATCCGGTAATGGCGCAAGAAGCGGGGAACTATTATCTGTTTAGTACCGGCCCTGGCATTACTTATTATTCTTCCAAGGATAAAGTGCACTGGGCATTAGCGGGCAGGGTATTCGACACTGAGCCCACATGGGCTCGCAGTGTTGCACCGGGTTTTAATGGTCACCTATGGGCGCCGGATATCATTGAGCATAACGGCAGTTTTTACCTTTATTACTCTGTCTCGGCCTTTGGTAAAAATACCTCCGCGATTGGTGTAACCGTCAATAAAACTCTTGATAAACAATCAAAAAATTATCAGTGGCTTGATAAGGGCATGGTGTTGCAGTCTATTCCCGACCGCGATGCGTGGAATGCCATTGACCCGAATATTATTGTCGATGAACAAGGCACGCCTTGGATGAGTTTCGGTTCATTCTGGCAAGGGTTGAAGCTCGTTAAACTCAATAGTGACTTTATCTCGATTGCCGAGCCGCAGGAATGGCATACCTTAGCCAAGCTAGCACGTCCTGCACTGCTAGCAGAAACCGAACCCGGCCCAGCGCAAATTGAAGCCCCATTTATTTATAAAAAAGCGGATTTTTACTATTTATTTGTCTCCTACGGTCTTTGCTGCCGTGGTGACGACAGTACCTATCATTTAGCGGTTGGCCGCTCGAAATCAGTGACGGGCCCTTATCTTGATAAAGCCGGTAAAGACATGGCTCAAGGTGGCGGCTCCGTGTTGCTTAACGGTACTAAGGCATGGCCAGGATTGGGGCACAACAGCGTGTATCAATTTGATGGAAAAGATTATTTAGTCTTTCACGCCTACGAATCCGCCGATAATGGCTTACAAAAACTCAAATTTGCTGAACTGACATGGAACCAAGGTTGGCCAGTGGTCGACCCTAACGCGCTCACCCAATATCAAAGTGTATTAGTTGACTCAGTAGGAAATAAATAACAATGACTCATTCTCTGACTAAATTAGTCGCCGTAATGGCGCTGTCATCCTGCTTGGGGGCAGATATGGTTCAAGCATCGCCCATATCAACGGACGATAACCGCATCACCAGCGAAACGTTTGCCAACCCTTTGTTTAGAAATGGCGCAGATCCTTGGCTTGAATACTTTAATGGTAACTATTATCTGACCACGACAACGTGGACTTCTGAATTAGTGATGCGCAAATCGCCCACGATTGCCGGGCTTGCCGATGCTCCCGCGCACAATATTTGGACTGGTACAGATAAATCCCGTTGCTGTAATTTTTGGGCATTTGAATTCCATCCGATGCAAACCGTCGATGGTCTACGCTGGTATGTCATTTATACCTCAGGCGTTGCAGAAAACTTCGACGGTCAGCGCAATCATATCCTTGAAAGTGAAGGCAGCGATCCCATGGGGCCATACACCTATAAAGGTACGCCTATGCCGGATCATTGGAATATCGACGGCAGTTATTTGGAATATAAGGGACAGTTGTATTTCCTCTGGTCTGAGTGGCACGGTAAAGATCAAGTCAATTTAATCGCTAAAATGAGCAATCCCTGGACCGTTGAAGGCGAGCATAAGGTGATCACTCAGCCTATTTATGCGTGGGAAAAGTCCGGTCTAAACGTTAACGAAGGACCAGAAATCATTCAGCACCAAGGGCGCACCTTCCTTGTGCATTCGGCAAGTTTTTGTAATACAGAAGATTACTCACTTGGCGTGGTCGAGCTCACGGGCGCCGATCCTATGGATCCCGCAGCGTGGACTAAATACGACAAGCCTTTTTTCAGTAAAGCCAATGGGGTTTATGGTCCTGGACATCACGGATTCTTTACCTCCCCCGACGGCAGTGAAGATTGGTTGGTTTACCACGGCAACTCTTCACCCACAGATGGCTGCAGTGGCACACGTTCCGCTAGAGCCCAACCCTTTAAGTGGGATGACAAAGGCCTGCCTCACTTTGGTGAGCCAATGGCAGATAAGCAACCCTTACGCGTTCCTAGTGGCGAGTTTGGGCCATTGAAAGCCAAAGTTGAAGGGGTAAAATACCGCATTGTTAACCATGATACTGACCAGTGCCTCATCACTAATGCCAAGGGCGATGTCAGCGTTAGCCGTTGTGACGATAAAGCCAGTACTTGGGTGATTGATCCCACCAATGACGGGCTTTATCGATTTGCTAACGTGGCCGAAGGCACTTTTCTCACCCAAGAAAATTGCCAAGACAGTGAAGCATTGGGCGTGAATGCTGCGCCTTGGGTCGCCTCTCGTTGTCAGCGTTGGTCAGTGGATGCCAGTCATGATGGCTGGTTCCGTTTTGCCAATGAGCGTTCTATTCAAAATCTACAAGCCGCCAATTGCAGTACCCAAAAGGGCGCAGCTGTGGTTACTGGTGAAAACCGCGTCAGCGATTGTACTGACTGGCGGATTGAACCGGTATCTCATTTAGCGATTGTAAATGCCCACAGTGGACGAGTGGTGTCGGCGCAACAATGCGACGTTAAAGCCAATGCCAATGTGGTTCAACATGAATATACCGCCAATGCCTGCCAGCAATGGCAAGCAACATCCACCACTGATGGTTATTACCGCCTGCAATCGAAGCAGCTAACGGCGAACAAACAAGCCCAATGCTTAGTGAGTGTTGATGGCAACTTACAACTGGGTGGTTGCGAGCAGGCGGACAGTGAATGGCGAACTGAGTTTATGCCAAATGGTTCACTGCGTGTCGTATCGCGTAAGGGCGGTTCATCGATGAAAGTGGCAGGCGAGTCCTATGCCAATGGCGATAATATCGTTGAGGATGTCTGGAAAAATACCATTTCGCAGCAGTTCTATTTCAGAGAGGTGAAATAGCAACAAATAGTTTGTAACGAGTGCTTGAAATGTCGTTTGATTTGAGGTCGCTTAACGACATCTTGGTTGAGCCTATGTTGCTCAGCGCTGTGCAGTAACTGTTTAACAGTTACTGCTTTTTTATACCTCTACCACTTACTCATCGCCTGCCAAACTAATCGAATGGCCGCAAAGTAAGCACAATGCTAAAAGCGGCCACCAATCCGCTAGCGACACCCCCATGCCTTCAAACACCGCAATTTTAACTCCGTGCTGCAGTGACATCAACATGGCAAAGGTTGCGCCACCAATGCCAAAACAGGCCGTAACAAAGAGGTAAATGCGGCGCTAAGGGTGAGTAGGGCAAACATGTCAGCGGGGATCACATTAAATGAAAACCATGAAGAGGGCATAAGTCGTATTCGAGAAGTGTGAGGGTGCCAACAGTAGCAAAATCGCTTGAGGCTTTCAAAGCTCATAAGCTGTCACTTAGATTCCCACTGGTGTCTCAACGAGTTAGGGTAAGTCCTGCCCAGACCACTTAGTAAAGTCGATCTATGAAAGTTAACCAATAACTGATTTAGCTGCATCGTTGATGCATGTCGTGATAGTAGGCCATCATGTGGATGACCAAAAGAAAAAGCTAATCAATTGATTAGCTTTTTGATTTCTGTCATGGCTGAAGCATCAGGCTTAGAAAGAGTAACGCGTACCAATCGCAAAGGTGCGGCTATACAAAGATGAACCACTGTTATACAAGTTAAAGTCAGTATAAGCAGAGTGGAACTCTTCACCGGTTAAGTTAGTAGCATCGAAGGTAAGTACCCAGTCAGGGGTAACATCCCAGCTAAATTGAAAGTCCATGTTCGCTTCTGAGTCGCTGTAAATCCCCGTTGGCATTGAACAGCAGAAGTTATAACCCGTTAGGAACTTGTCACGGTACACATAGGACAAGCGTGCAGAATATTCTTCTTTTTCATAGGCTAATACCACGCTGTATGAGTTTTTAGAGACACCGACTAACGGCTTAGTTTCATAACCAATAAGCTCGCCCGCACCGCCATCAGTATCAGCGGCAAAGATCGGATCTTTGGTTTTGCCATCTATGTAGGTGTAACTGGTTTGTATGCCAATACCTTGCAACCAATTAGGCAGTTCATCGGGGAAGTAGGTAAATCCAAGCTCTAAACCATCTAAGCTACCTTTACCCGCGTTGGAAGGTTGTGTGAGTACGTATTTAGCGTTGTACTCTGGATTAGAATTGTCTGTCACTTCAATGTTGCGACTCGTGGTGTAGACAAAACCATCGACTTCACGCTTAAACAGCACGCCATATAAGCTGCTACTTGGCGCAAAATAATATTCTAATGACAGATCGTAGTTCTGCGATTCAACCGGTTTTAAATCAGGGTTACCGCTCGATGCATAACCAAACTCAGCCTCTGTGCCAGCATTTGGAGGTGTCAGTGTCATGGTAGGGTTTAAATCACCAAAAGCTGGGCGACTGATTGTTTTTCCGTAAGAGAAACGTAATAACAGGTCATCCGTTAAATAGTAACGTGCCATAAAGCTTGGCAGCACATCGGTAGAGTCTGTAGATTGTGTAACTTTACTCGCCGCCGATTCATTAAAAGCCAAATCGGTACTGCTGTTAACCACACGTACACCTATCTGACCATCTAAAGGCAAACCAAAGAGCTCAGTGCTGTAGTTCGTTTGCAGGTAGGCCGCCATGGTTTGTTCTTCAATATCAAAAGAACGCGAATCTAAATAACCACCGCCATTGACAGCTAGGCCATAGTATTCACGCATCTGCCCTACATTATCCAATAAATAACCGCCGTCAGCTGACAACCAGTTGCTTGGCACATAGGCTTGACCGTCATAAAAGCCAGGTTCCGTGGTTGTTGATAAGCCAGTAATATCCGTTAAACGACAATTTGAACCATTGATAGAGCAGCTACCACTGCTTTGATCTTTCGATTTCGATTTGGCGGTACGTTTATCATAACGCACACCTAAATCGATCGTGTCAAATAGACCTAGTTCAATGGCATAGTCGCCATCTAAGTTCCACGATATCGCATCGCCTTCATCTTTACCGCTATTGTCAAACAAACTGCCCATATTGAAGTCGGCAGCGTTGGTCAAACTGCCTTCATTAATATCGGTTGTGCTAGGATCATCTAAATACGCAAAGGCGGGATTACCTGTGCCATTGTAGTTAAAATCTACTGCTAACTGATTGCGTATTGCATTGGTTTGCATTGCCACAAAAGATCGGGTGTATTGACTGGTTTGGTAATTGATTTCGGATCGTAATCTTAAGTCGTCACCAATATCCCATTTACCCCCTAATGCATAAACATAGCTATCAGTCTCGCCCGTAGAACCATCACCGCTGGTAAACAAGGCTGCGTTATTGATGTAATTCTTCTTCACCACATTCGTATTGTCGTAGAATTCTGGGTTTCTGAAGTGACTGTTACCATTAACAAATGAAAACAGCAGCGAGTTGAAATCTTCATTGCGATAACCGTTATAGAAAGCTTCAAAGAGATACTCTGAAGTGGCATTAGGCTGCCATTGTAGCGATAAGTTAACGGCAGGGCGTTTGCGGGTACCAGTATAATCGGTTAAGCCCATCGCATCGCGCAGCAACACATACTCAGTATCAACCCCGTTAACATTGAGCGTTGAGCCCGGTGTTGTTGATAGTGCTTCACCACGATTCACAAATGCGGAGTTAATACGTTCAAAATTATCGGCACGATAAGGATCAGATGAACCAACCCAAATATTTTGATCGCGATAATTACTTTCGGCGTACGAAGCATTAATCAAGGCGCCAAATTCACCAGAACTGGTATCCCAACGATCACTGGCAAGAATACTGAAATTAGGATCAACTTTTTCGGTTGCATCACTGTAGATACTACGGGCGGCAACGACAATCTTCTCCCCAGAGAAGTTGAAGGGCCGCTGGGTTTTTATGTCAATTTGACCCGCGATGCCGCCTTCAATCAGGTTGGCAGAACGCGTTTTATACACGTCAACACTGTTCAGTAGTGAGGCGGGAATATCCGCTAATGCCACAGAACGACCCGTTGAAGTAAAAATTTGACGACCATTAATCGTGGTAGATACATCACCTAGACCACGGATAGTGACTCCACTCACTTCTCCGCCGCCTCGACCAGTCACTTGAACGCCTGTAACCCTTTGCAGGGCCTCAACCACGTTATTATCGGGAAACTTACCAATATCTTCCGCAATGATGGAATCAACAATTTGAACGTTCTGTCGCTTCAGCTCGATAGCCTTCGTTAACGAATCACGAATGCCAGTAACCTGAATCACTTCTATCTCATCAACTTTTTTTTCTTCTTCTTCTTCTGCATAAGCGTTTTGGCACATCAAAGATATTGATGAGGCTATCGCTATGCTGAGCAGTGAACGTGTAAACATGAAAGAGCTCCCCAAGTGCAGTTATTTCATAAGTTTGTTTAATTTTTGGTAGATATTTTGTTATGTTAATTATAATGATGCTATTGTATGACTAATAACCTGTCAACACCTAATTTGTCAGTTTCTTGTTAAAAGATATCTTTGCTGTTTACAAACATACTATTGTATGATGAATTGTGATTGTCGTGATCATCTCCCATAGGGCATGGGTTAAAAGTGATCAACCTAAAAACATAGAACTCTTTAAAAGCACTTTAAAATTAAGTACATAAATATTAATGGGGGAGATGACTATATGAAATTGAGTAAATTGATGCTTGCTATGACGGGGATCATCATTCTTGGGGGATGTGGCGGCGATGGGGATTCTGGTTCATTACCTCCCAATATGGTTCCAGAGAACCAACAATTACCGGATCCGACAATCAAGCAGGAAATGTTAGATTTTAATGATCTTGCAGTGCATGATCCGTCAATCATTAAAGCTGACGATACCTATTACGTTTTTGGTTCACATTTAGCTGCGGCTAAATCAACGGATCTGATGAACTGGCAATATTTGACTCGTATTGAGCCAGTACTTGATGCCAATGGCGAACCGGTTCTCGATGATGATAATAATCCTGTCACCATCACACGCATTGCAAATGCACCCACAGATCAAAATCCATTATTTAATACAGTTTCGAGCGAAATGGCGGCCGCTTTTAAATGGACTGGCGATAAAGTTCAAGGCTCGTGGGCGCCGGATGTTATCAAGCTTAAAGATGGAAAGTATTATTTCTATTACGATTTTTGTAATAATCCAGATGACCCTGTCTATCCAACACCTGTCTGTAATGCCCCACGATCTTTTATCGGCGTTGCCGTAGCTGACGCGATAGAAGGCCCATATGTCGATAAAGGTGTATTTTTGCGCTCAGGCTTAACGGCGGATGAGATTACTCAAGGTTTAGGACCTGATGGTGTAACCGCCTATAACGGTGGCACTATGCCAAATACCATTGACCCCGCTGTTTTCTATGACAAAGATGGACAACTGTGGATGACCTATGGATCTTACTTCGGTGGGATCTGGATCTTAAAAATAGATGAGACCACAGCAAAACCATTCCCGAATCAAGGCTATGGTAAGCGGCTAACCGGTGGTGAATTTGCGGCTAATGAGGGGTCATACATTCTCTATAGCCCTGATACTAACTATTACTATTTGTTTACTTCTATTGGTGGCTTTGCAGCCAATGGTGGTTATAACATTCGCGTTTCCCGCTCTGAAAATCCTGACGGCCCCTATGTCGATGCCAGTGGTTTTGACATGACTCAAGTTTATAAAAATCCTGAAGAACATGGTAATAAGATACTCGGTGGTTTCGAATTTGTTGCGGAGAAAGGCGATACGGGAAGCACTCAGGGTTATTTATCACCAGGCCATAACTCAGCCTATTTTGATAAAAATACAGGTAAATATTTTCTCGTTACTCATACTCGTTTCCCTAACCGCGATGAGCAACACTCTGTACGTGTTCATGAGATGTTTATCAATGCAGATGGTTGGTTAGTGGTATCACCACATCGTTATGCGCCAATTGACGGTGATAATGTTGTCGATTCACTCGATCTCGTCGGTGACTATCGCTTTATTAATTTTGAAAAAGATACCAACAATTCACCAAAGACATCCGTTTACCTCACACTGACTGAGAGTCGTCTGGTGAAAGGGGAAGTCACGGGTAAATATCGTTTATACGATAACGAACCGAACAGAATCACATTAACCCTTGATAATTTGGGTACATTCGAAGGTACTCTCGCATGGCAGTGGGATGAGACCCTCGCTAAATTGGTACCCACCTTCAGCGCATTGTCAAATGAGGGCGTCTCCGTTTGGGGCTCAAAACTGCTCGATAAGACCTCAGAACAACTATTAACCGACATAGGCAACAGCATAGATGTTGTCAGTGAAGCGACGGATGGTGTGATTGCGCTACCAACGCGCGGTACACGCGGTGCGATAATAGAGTGGACATCAAGCGATGCTACTGTAATTCACCCCGACGGCACTGTGGTTCGCCCCAATGTAGGGGAAGGTGACAAGGTAGTAACTTTGACCGCCACTATTATGATTAACGGTAAAAAAGTCTCGAAGACGTATCAAGTGACTGTGTTTGCGAGAAAAACCTATAACCGTATCGCGCAGTACAGTTTCGAGAACAACCTGACAGACTCTTTAGGGCTGTTTGCAGCTGGTCAACCTACGGGTGATAGAATATTTAAACCTGCTGATTCAGTTAGTTATAGCATGGGACTTGAAGGAGAAGCACTGGCACTCGATGGCACCCACGGCGTGTTACTGCCTACAGGGATCATTTCAAGCTATGAGTACACTGTCTCATTCTGGGCCAATCCGACAGTCATCACTGGGTTTTCAACGGCATTTTTTGGTGCAGTCAATGAGGAAACCGCAGCCGATGGCGGTAAGTTCTCTAACACTTGGATCAGCATGCTGCCCCAAGGCTGGGATGGCAATACCATGTTTTGGAGTAACGGCAGTGCCTGGTTTGATGGCGTTACCGGTGAGCGCATACCTGAAAATACTTGGTCACATGTCGCGTTTTCGGTGAGCAATGGGCTGGTACGTGTCTTTATCAACGGTGTTGAAAAATTCAGTCGCGGCAATCTCAGCGATTATTTCAGCGGCCAACAGGGCGTCTTTGGGCTTGGGGTTAACTACTGGGATCTACCCTATAACGGTTTGATTGATGAACTTAAAGTATATGAAGCGGCATTGACTGCAGGTGAAGTCAAAGCTTTGGATATTGATAAATTACCAGACAGCGAATTACTAGCATCTGCAGTGGATATCCTCGATTTAGGCGATTTATCATCAGTACGTGAAGATTTGCATTTACCTGTCACGGGTCCTTATGCGGCAGCAATAACTTGGGTATCTTCAGATCCGACTATCATTAATACCACTGGCGGTGTGACTCAACCTGGTCGTGAGGAAATCGATAAAGTGGTGACCTTGACGGCAACCATAAAGCTGGGACAAGCCACTCAAACCAAAGTGTTCACAGCAAATGTGAAGTCAATGGCGCCACCAACACCTGTAGCTGTCTATAGCTTTGAAGATAACCTAACGGACAGCACTGCTCACTTTGGTGCTGGCACTGTGGTGGGTAACTTAATTGGTACAACTGGTGGAACCATTGCTTACGCTGATGGTGCTGTGGGCAAAGCGGCAGTATTTGACGGAAAATCGGGTATTGAACTGCCAAACAACCTGATCAAAGACAATAGCTATTCAGTCTCTTTGTGGCTGAATCCTAAAGTCTTGAACAAATACACCAGTGCGCTCTTTAGTTATGCCAGTGCTTCAAGCTGGACCAGCGTATTACCTGGCGGACAAAACGACTATGAACATGCGGTATTATGGTCTGGTGAAGCTTGGTATGACGGTAGAACTGGCTTTACTATGCCAAAAGAGACTTGGTCACACATGGTGTACACGGTTAATGGTGGGGATGTGAAGGTCTACATCAATGGTAACTTACTGTTTACTGGCGCCAACTTCCCGAACGTTTTCTCTGTACCCACCACAAAATTTGCGGTCGGCGTTAACTTCTGGGATACACCTTTCACCGGTTCTGTCGATGAAATCAAGTTCTATGACGAAGCGATAACCGAGCAAGACGTGCAAGATCTGTTTGGCGAATCCAATCAATAGGCAAGCAACACCCAAGCTATTGACGCTTATCACGAAAGCATCCGAAAGGGTGCTTTTTTATTTACAGTATTTACACAGTTCTTACTTCTCATTCTCTTTGGTAGCATTGCTATAAATGTTTATTTGTTGAAAGATAATACCTCATCCCAAATGAGTGATTTTATGAACAATATTGTTGGTGTTGACAAATTACTGATGACCATTTCCGTAGGTAATATTCTAGGGGAAGGCGTGCTTTGGGATGATAAAACCCAATCCATTTGGTGGACTGACATTGAAGCTGCTGAGATACTCAATTACTCAATTACGACTCAAAGTCTTCGAACTATTGCCATGCCGTATCGAGTCGGTTCATTTGGTCTAACGCAAAATGCAGAACAACTGATAGTCGCGTTTGACCGTGGTATAGCGTTATACCATTTAAAAAATAATGAAGTACAATGGCTTGCTACGCCAGAATCACACCTTACGAATAATAGATTCAACGACGGTCGAGTCGACAGGCAGGGGCGCTTCTGGGCCGGTACGATGGTTGAAACTATGGTTGAAAATGGCTCTTATCCAAGCAGTGATGCGGCACTCTACTGCATAGACCATCAAGGCCAATGCTTAAAAGTGTGCGAGAACATCAGCATTTCAAATGGGCTCTGCTGGAGTCCAGATGGACTGACTATGTACCATGCCGACTCACCAAAACATGAAATATTTCAATATGATTTTGATCCAAACACAGCATCAGTCAGCAATAAACGATCATTTGTCACAACAGGCCAAATGATTTTCCCTGATGGTTCTGAAGTCGATGCCGCTGGATATATTTGGAACGCTCAATGGGGTGGCGGTCAAGTGGTTCGTTATCGTCCCAACGGCCAAGTCGATCTTACACTGACATTACCCGTTACCAATCCAACCAGTATCTCCATAGGTGGGCCAAACATGGACTGGCTTATCATCACCAGCGCAAAGCATTCTTTAAGTGCTGAACAATTATCAAAAGAGTCCCAGGCAGGTGATGTATTTATTTATCCGTTAGTCGGCATAAAGGGACTGAACAGTCCATTAGCGAAATTTAGAAAATAATGAGCAAGTCTTCAATCCCTAAACACATTTAGCCACTTCCTAGGTGAATAGTAGATGGGCTACCAATGTCTCAACCAACAAACCACTAAAACCACTTTTTGTACAGCATGTAAAGTTTAAGTGCCTAGCGATAATGTAAGAGTCCGTTGTATAAATACCTGTAGTGATGATTCTAGCTGTTGTATCTCGGCGTATAATATTCCTAAATCGATTGAACTAAGACACTTAAGACTCGTTTCTACGGAGGCGACTATTATCTTTACGGCTATTACAATCAACAGCGGTGTGCCTATCTTGGTAGTGGTCAGTGTCAAAAACATAAAAAACATCTTGTGCCAACATGTTTGGCACGAAACGGGCACAAATTTAGAAAAATGGCTAATTGGGGGGTAACAGTGATAGATGTGGGTTAAGCAATCGAGGCATAGTTAGGCAGATCAGAGGGGGCAGGGTGTGTTTGAATATTTCTGCAAAACACCTAGTTTAGGCACGAAAATTTTTTATTTGTCACAAATATAAACAGAGCGTCTTAAGGTAAGACAATATTAAATTGAGGTTTTAAAGGGAGTTAAAGGGAGTTAAAGGGAGTTAAAGGGAGTTAAAGTAAGAAATGGTACACCCGAGTGGACTCGAACCACCGACCCCTACCATGTCAAGGTAGTGCTCTAACCAACTGAGCTACGGGTGCACTGTTTGAATTTCAAAATTTATACTCTTTGAAGAGAGTGGTACACCCGAGTGGACTCGAACCACCGACCCCTACCATGTCAAGGTAGTGCTCTAACCAACTGAGCTACGCGTGCATCGCAAAATTTAACAAGCTATTCAAAAGCGTTGCGCCTTGGAACGAGCGCTATATTAGGGGCATAGCGCAGGGCTGGCAAGCAAAAAAAACAAATTTGTCGTCAAATGGTGAATTGCTGTGCAACTTGCCCAGTGTTTCAACAATGCCGCCGATAAAACCGCAATTTTTTATTCGCTTTACTTCAGAGAATGCATCGAAATCAAACTGATAAACCAAAAGGCGAGCACTGTCGCTCGCCATTAATGCAATCAATGGTGAACACTGTCACCTTCAATAAGGCTCAAATGCACGCCATGCTTTTGGATGTAACGCAGACGAATGAAAAATAACAGCGCTGCTGAGGTCAAGCCCGCAATCAATCCTGCCCAGAATCCATGGGCGCCCATCGCGGGAACGATATGGTCCGTATAAGCTAAGGTATAACCGAGTGACATACCAATCCCCCAGTAGGAAAACAGCGTGATATAAAAGGCGCTGCGTGTATCTTTATAACCGCGAAGAGCACCCGCTGCGACCACTTGAACTGAATCAGATAATTGATACAGGGCTGCCATCAACATCAAGCTGCCGGCTAAGGCAACCACTTCAGGATCACCATTATAAAGTTTCGCAATTTGGAATCTAAATAAGACGGTCAAAACCGCTGTCGTTAGAGCAAGGGATAGTGCCAGCCATAAGCCCACTTTAGTGACCACCGCGGAAATATCAGCGCGATCACGGCCTAAGTAATAACCAATCCGAATCGATACCGCGATACCGATAGATAACGGCAGCATAAATACGATGGCAGAAAAGTTGAGCGCAATCTGGTGACTTGCGACCACTGTTGCGCCAAGTGGCGCGAGTAACAGCGCTATGATGGCAAATAAACTCACTTCAAAAAACAGCGCCATTGCTATTGGCATGCCGAGTTTGGTCATTTTCTTCATCGTTTCAAAGTCTGGGCGATGAAATTTACTGAAGGGAGCTAAAGCCGCGAATTTTTTATGCAACTGCATGTAAATGGTCATGGCAACTAGCATGGCCCAGAATACGAGGGCAGTGGCGATACCACAGCCTGCGCCGCCCATTGCCGGTATGCCAAAGTGTCCATAAATAAAAATATAGTTAGCGGGGATATTTACGGCTAGGCCAACAAAACCAATGACCATGGTCGGTAAGGTATAGGATATACCTTCACTGCAGCCACGTAGTACTTGATAAAGCACAAATGCGGGCGCGCCCCATAAAATACCGTCGAGATATCCTATGGTTAAGCGGTATAATTCAGGCTCCAAGTCCATGTGGCCAAGCACAAAGGGGGCTGATGCAAGGAAAACCATCACACCAATGCCGCCTATAATGGCAAGATAGGCACCTTGAAAGGCCAAAGGTTGGATGGCTTTTTGATTATTCGCGCCATTATAGTGGGCAAATAAAGGCGTAAAAGCCATCAGCAAACCTTGGACGAACAGAATAGCGGGTAACCAAAGGCTAGTGCCGACTGCGACGGCGGCCATATCGACAGCACTAACACGGCCCGCCATAACAGTATCAATAAAGCCCATCATGGTCTGAGTGACCTGAGCTATCAGTACTGGCAGCGCCAATTGGATTAAACGTTTGGCTTGATAGCCTGAATTATTCATAAATACAGCCTTTAACGATTAAGCGAGCAGAAAATGTTTACAGGTATAGTTCAAGCCACCTGCGAGGTGGTTGCAATACATAAGAAAGATGGCCTAAATACCCTTGAGGTAGCGTTCGAACCTGATTTGCATGAGGGACTTGCGATTGGTGCAAGTGTGGCAAATAACGGGGTATGTCTTACTGTGACTCAGGTAGTCGATGATAGGGTATTTTTCGACGTAGTGGAAGAGACCTTGCGACTGACGAATCTGGCTAATTTGTCTATAGGTCAAAGCGTTAATGTTGAGCGCTCGTTAACTTTTGGTAGTGAGATTGGTGGCCACATTCTCTCTGGCCATATTCATACCAAGGCTAAAATCGTTGATATTAGCCATACAGAACAGCATTATGATCTGACACTGGGCATTGAGCCTAAATGGATGGATTACATTTTTTATAAAGGTTTTGTTGGCGTTAACGGCTGCAGCTTAACGGTAGGCGAGGTGAGTGACTCCGGCTTTAAGTTGCACTTAATTCCTGAAACTTTAAAACTGACCAATTTAAGTCAGTATAAAGTGGGTGATGAACTCAATATTGAGATCGACAGCCAAACGCAAGTTATCGTCGACACAGTCGAGCGTGTGCTGGCCAGACGTTTTAACGAACAAGCCCGTTAGTTTCGTGACATCGCAGCCTTTAGTGCAATCTTGTTTAATAGATTTGCTCGTCGTCTGAATCGATATACAACTCAACCGTCCGTCTCGATTCATCGATGTGTAAGCGTAAGTGAATCGGATTACAACAAATTCGGCAGTCATCGTAATAATCTTGGTCTCCACAGCTGGCATCGATACTGATATCTTGATGGTGCCCGCAGTGGGGACAAGCAATAACTTTGTTCATGACTCTCATGGTGCAACTCCTTATCGCCAATAGAGCGAATCGCTCTGCTCAATCAATGCATCTCATACTTCGTACGCTTATATTGTCTGCGCTTTGTCGATATTCGAAACCTGAGTGCGCTTTATGTGCTTTCCATTTGAGTATACAGCAGAGTGCAGTGCACTGACTTAGATGAAGTCGGTCTCAAAACGCAGCATGATAGACCTTCTGGTTAAATATTTTCTTGTTGGATCATTATCTCTTCTAAAAACTAGTCCTTTGCCGTCACTAACTCCTCCATTTCATTGCTGTGTAACACGCCATCGCGGGCATTTTGGGTAATATCCAGCGTTAAACGCTGCATCTGTTGCTCAAGTTCACTTTTAATATCAACGAGTAACACTTGAGTATCAATCAAAGGTTTGCTTGTAATTTTCACCTGCGGCTCAGGTAAAGCGGTTGCAGTGTGCGTGAGTGTTACAGCCAGTAGAATGCAGTTCAACATATCAACTCCCTTGTCATGTTTTCAGTGATGCCCAATAAACTGGCGCTAGAATAGGGGAGTTAGATGACCAAGAAGTTACCAAGACACTGCAAAATCATGAATTTGCTTTTTGTTTCCAATCCAAATTCTGGTCAATATGCTTGCGCCTTTTAGCTACAATCCCTTAGAATAAACGCCCTGCTACGCAAGGCGGCTAAGACTCCTGTACTGTCTTAACCTAGCGAGCATTTCTCTTACATTAACTAAAACCAAGTGGCCCTACGTGTGGGTCACCACTGGAAAGGACATTTCATGCCTGTAATTACACTTCCCGATGGTAGCAAACGCGAGTTTGCTCATGCTGTATCGACCCTCGATGTTGCCGCCGATATTGGCCCTGGTTTAGCGAAAGCTTGTATCGCTGGCCGCGTTAATGGCGAATTAAAAGATGCTTGCGATCTCATTGAAACCGATGCTGAGCTATCAATCATTACCGCCAAAGACGAAGAAGGTGTTGAAATTCTTCGCCATTCTTGCGCGCATTTATTAGGTCACGCGATTAAGCAAATGTGGCCAGAAACCAAGATGGCGATTGGTCCTGTTATCGATAATGGCTTCTACTATGATATCGACCTTGAGCACAAGTTGACTCAAGATGACATCGACGCATTAGAAAAGCGCATGCTTCAACTGGCAAAAACTAACTATGACGTAGTAAAACGTGTCGTTAGCTGGCAAGAAGCCCGTGATACATTCGCTGCGCGCGGTGAAGATTATAAGATTGCCATTCTGGATGAGAACATCAGCAAAGACGCGACGCCTGCGCTGTATCATCACGAAGAATACACTGACATGTGTCGTGGACCGCACGTACCTAACATGCGTTTCTGCCAACATTTTAAATTAATGAGCATTGCCGGCGCTTATTGGCGTGGCAACTCAGAAAACAAGATGTTGCAACGTATCTATGGTACCGCTTGGGCCGACAAAAAAGCCCTGAGCACACACTTAACCCGTCTTGAAGAAGCGGCTAAGCGTGACCACCGTAAAATCGGTAAACAGCTCGACTTGTATCACATGCAAGAAGAAGCGCCGGGTATGGTGTTTTGGCATAACGACGGTTGGAGCATCTTCCTCGAATTAGAAAGATTCATTCGCCGTAAGCTAAACCAATACACTTACCAAGAAGTGAAAGGTCCATTAATGATGGACCGCGTGTTGTGGGAACGTTCTGGTCACTGGGATAAATACTCAGAAGCCATGTTCACGACCAGCAGCGAAAACCGCGAATACGCCATCAAGCCAATGAACTGCCCAGGCCACGTGCAGATCTTCAACCAAGGGTTGAAATCTTACCGCGATCTGCCATTGCGTATGGCGGAATTTGGTTGCTGTCACCGTAATGAACCTTCAGGCTCGTTACATGGATTAATGCGTGTACGTGGTTTTACGCAAGACGACGCCCATATTTTCTGTACTGACAGCCAAGTTCAAGAAGAAGTGAGTGCCTGTATCCAGATGGTTTACGATACTTACGCCACCTTCGGCTTTGAAAATATCGTAGTAAAACTGTCGACTCGCCCAGAGAAACGTATCGGTGACGATGCTATGTGGGACAGAGCGGAAGAAGCACTTAAGCAAGCTCTGCGTGCCAATAATATTGAATTCACTATTTTGCCAGGCGAAGGCGCGTTCTACGGACCAAAAATCGAATTTACTTTACACGATTGTTTGGACCGAGCGTGGCAATGTGGTACTGTGCAGCTCGATTATGCGTTGCCAAGCCGTCTTGGTGCAACTTACGTTGCCGAAGATAACAGCCGTCAGACCCCAGTGATGATCCATCGTGCTATTTTAGGCTCTTTGGAACGATTCTTGGGTATCTTGATAGAAGAATATGCAGGACGTTTCCCAACTTGGTTAGCCCCAATGCAAGTTGTCGTGATGAATATCACCGATAAACAGGCTGATTATGTTGAAGAAGTCGTAAAATTCTTCAAAGAACAAGGTATTCGAGCGTCTTTTGACTTGAGGAATGAGAAAATAGGCTTTAAAATACGCGAGCACACCTTAAGGCGTGTCCCTTATTTGTTGGTCGTTGGCGATCAAGAAATGGAAAATAAGGAAGTAGCGGTGCGTACCCGTGATGGTATCGATTTAGGTAAGATGCGACTTGAAGATTTCGCCACTAAAATCCATCAACAGATTTCGCTCCGTAGTCTCAAATTGTTGGAGGAATAGGTCATAAAGATCAAAAAAACAGCAGGGCGTCAGCCGGCCCCTAATAGAATCAATGAAGAAATCACAGGTGTACCAGAAGTACGCTTAACAGGCATTGATGGTGAAGCTATTGGTGTGGTAAGCATCAGAGATGCTCAGAATTTGGCAGATGAAGCAGGTGTAGACCTAGTAGAAATCAGCCCAAATGCTGAACCTCCAGTATGTCGCATTATGGACTACGGTAAGTTCCTTTTTGATAAGGCTAAGTCAGCCAAGGAACAAAAGAAGAAGCAAAAGCAGGTTCAGGTCAAGGAAATTAAATTCCGTCCTGGAACTGACGAAAACGACTATCAGGTAAAACTACGCAACCTGATACGTTTTCTGGAAGACGGGGACAAAGCGAAGATTACGCTTCGTTTCCGAGGTCGCGAAATGGCACACCAAAACCTGGGTATGGATCTATTGAACCGTATCAAGGCTGATTTGGACGAGTATGCGGTTGTTGAATCTTTCCCGAAAATGGAAGGCCGACAAGCAATTATGGTGCTAGCGCCTAAAAAGAAATAAGTAGGGCAAAACTTAAAGTAGCAAAGGTCTATGGCCTTTGCTCGCCTTGCTTTTTATTAAACATCCCAATGCGGAGTTTTAGAAATGCCTAAAATGAAAACAGACAAGGGTGTAGCGAAGCGTTTTAAGAAAACCGCTAATGGTTTCAAGCGCAAGCAAGCACACTTACGTCACATTTTGACGAAAAAAAGCACTAAACGTAAACGTCACTTACGTGCCAAATGTTTAGTATCAAAAGCTGACGTTCCAGCAATCGCGCGTCAATTACCTTACGCTTAATTTAGGAGATTAGAAAATGCCAAGAGTTAAGCGTGGTGTAACCGCTCGTGCTCGTCACAAGAAAGTTTTAAAACTAGCTAAAGGTTATTATGGTGCTCGTAGCCGTACTTACCGTGTTGCTGTTCAAGCAGTAACTAAAGCTGGTCAATATGCTTACCGTGACCGTCGTCAGAAAAAACGTCAATTCCGTCAACTTTGGATTGCACGTATTAATGCTGCTGCTCGTCAAAATGGTCTGTCTTACAGCCGTTTCATCAACGGTCTGAAAAAGGCGTCTATCGAAATCGATCGTAAGATTTTGGCTGACATCGCTGTATTCGATAAAGTTGTATTTGCAACTTTAGTTGAAAAAGCAAAAGAAGCGTTAAACTAAGAAATTAGTTTGTTGCTGTAGAGAAGGGACCATTTGGTCCCTTTTTTTGTGCGCCATTTTTGGCTTAACGAAATGATTTTACTTACCTAAGAACTTATATAAGTACTATCTAAGTGGTGCGGAATTAAGAATCGCAAAGGAAAGAAATGTGCGTGCGTGAACAATATTAATTGGCACAGCCTGCAAAAAATTTTGCTATTGCTTAACGATTTTGGCCTAAAAAAATAGCAGGCTAAGCCTGCTATTCGTTGAATAATCGAGTCTAGTTATTTTTTAGCGTCTAAATAACGCTCTGCATCGAGTGCGGCCATACAGCCTGTGCCGGCAGAAGTAATGGCTTGACGATAATGTTGGTCCATCACATCACCACAGGCATAAACACCTTCGATACTTGTTTGCGTGGCGTTACCTTGCAAGCCACTCTGAACTTTTAAATAACCGTGGTT
Source organism: Shewanella sp. SM87 (assembly GCF_025653705.1). Classification (NCBI taxonomy): domain Bacteria; kingdom Pseudomonadati; phylum Pseudomonadota; class Gammaproteobacteria; order Alteromonadales; family Shewanellaceae; genus Shewanella; species Shewanella sp. SM87. The sequence goes on along the minus strand of NZ_JAKKSC010000035.1, from coordinate 18,542 downwards.
CATTTCCAACTGGCCTTCAAAAATACCGGTATTAGGGCTGTGACCAATGGCGACGAACACACCAGCAACGGCTAAGTTAGTGATCGAGCCATCTTTAGTGCTCTTCATCTTCAGACCCGTCACACCCATGGCATCACCAACCACTTCATCCATGGTTTGATCTAAGTGAAGGATTATGTTGCCATTGGCGACTTTGTCCATCAGACGGTCGATCAAGATTTTTTCTGAGCGGAAGGTGTCACGGCGATGGATGAGGTGAACTTCAGCAGCAATATTGCTTAAGTACAGTGCTTCTTCAACGGCGGTGTTGCCGCCACCGATCACTGCGACTTTTTGATTGCGATAGAAGAAGCCATCACAGGTTGCACAGGCTGATACACCGCGACCTTTGAAAGCTTCTTCTGACTCTAACCCTAAGTAGCGGGCAGATGCACCAGTTGCGATGATCAGCGCATCACAGGTGTACTCGCCGTTATCGCCTTTCAAACGGAAAGGGCGCTCGGTAAGGGTCACTTCGTTGATATGATCGAACAAGATTTCAGTATCGAACTTTTCAGCATGCTTCTGCATACGTTCCATCAAGGCGGGACCCGTTAAGTCGTCCGCGTCGCCTGGCCAGTTTTCAACTTCAGTCGTCGTGGTTAATTGACCACCTTGCTGCATACCTGTGATCATCACAGGTTTTAAATTCGCACGCGCAGCATAAACGGCTGCGGTATATCCTGCTGGGCCTGAACCCAAAATCAATAAGTTACAATGTCTGACCTGGCTCATTTTTATCTCCGTGCCTTTAGCAAATTGCAAGGATTGTAGGGAATTTACCTGTGGGGGTAAAGTGTTGGAGGGCGATTCTTTTAGATTGCACTAATCGAGTCCATCCGTTTTGGTATGGAGAGTGTCAGTTTTACTTTACTGTGAAAACATAAATAGCTTAAGTGTGAACCACGAAATGAAGCACGGGATGAGCTTGTATAAATATGATGGTGTGATCGTAGTGGAGCGTATTTCTACCCAATAAAAAAATCGGCCTCAATTGTATCGAGACCGATTTGAATTACATACTAAGTAAAGTCAGCTTAAATCCACATAAAAAGTTAAGTTAATTAAAAACTTATACTAATAGTGTCGCAGGAGATGTGAACGCTAAGTTTAGGGCGTGAGCCACTTCCTTACACACAACTTTACCGTGCATGACGTTTAAGCCATTAAGAAAATGCTTGTCTTGCAACAGCGCTTCTTTATAGCCTAAATTTGCTAACTTGAGAATGTACGGTAAGGTTGCATTGTTAAGCGCAAATGTTGAAGTGCGAGCGACCGCACCAGGCATATTTGCAACACAGTAATGCACAACATCATCAACGACATAGGTAGGATCTTGGTGAGTAGTGGCATGTGAAGTTTCAACACAACCGCCTTGATCGATCGCCACGTCAACGATAGCGCTGCCAGGCTTCATACGTGAAATCATGCTACGAGTAACCAATTTTGGCGCCGCAGCACCTGGAATTAGTACACCACCAATCACAAGATCGGCTTCAATAACATGACGTTCAATTGCATCTGCAGTTGAGTAAATGGCTTTTACAGCAGAACCGAATTGCACATTTAAACGACGCAGAGCATCAATACTGCGATCAAGAACAACAACATCAGCACCCATACCAACTGCCACTTGTGCTGCATTAGTACCAACCATACCGCCGCCAATAATGACGACTTTAGCAGGCTCAACTCCCGGTACGCCGCCCAGCAACATACCGCGGCCACCAGAAGATTTCTCTAATGCCATAGCGCCAGCTTGGATTGACATACGACCAGCGACTTCAGACATAGGAGCAAGCAAAGGCAGGCCACCACGATCGTCTGTCACAGTTTCGTAAGCGATACATACGGCACCACTTTTGATTAAATCTTCAGTTTGCGGTAAATCTGGAGCAAGATGCAGATAAGTAAATAAAATCTGATCGTGACGCAACATAGCGCGTTCAACTGCTTGAGGCTCTTTTACTTTTACAATCATCTGCGCTTTAGCAAAAACTTCAGTAGCAGTCGCTAAAATTGTGGCGCCAGCATCAATATAATCTTGATCTGAAAAACCAATACCTATGCCTGCATTTGTTTCAACAAAAACGTCGTGACCTTTGATCGCCAACTCGCGAACACTAGAAGGAACCATACCGACACGATATTCGTGGTTTTTAATTTCCTTGGGAACACCAATAATCATCTTTGAGCCTCAATTGCCTGAAATCCCACTTTTAATGGGCATAATTGTTATTTTATCGTGACCTGAACGTGATTAATTCAGGGATATCTAGTATAGTATCGGCGACGCAGTTTATGCTGCTGAACTTTCGGCATACGTAGAATAAAATGTTGTTTTAGTGATAAAGCAAGGTTAAATAAATGGCATATAATAAAAAGAGTCCTGTAAAAGACTTGGATCGCATCGATCGCAACATTCTTAATGAACTACAACTTGATGGCCGCATTTCAAATGTGGAATTGTCAAAAAGAGTCGGACTAAGTCCAACTCCGTGTTTAGAAAGAGTAAAACGTCTCGAAAAGCAAGGTTACATCAATGGCTATACCGCATTGGTGAATCCTCATTTCTTGGGTGCATCCCTACTGGTATTCGTGGAAATCACATTAAGCCGTGATACTCCCGAAGTGTTTGATAAGTTTAACCGTGCAGTGCAACTACTAGATGATATTCAAGAATGTCATCTGGTTTCAGGCGATTTTGACTACTTACTGAAAACTCGTGTTTCAGATATGTCGGCTTATCGTCGCTTGTTAGGTGAAACTTTATTGAAATTACCTTCTGTTTCCGACACGCGTACTTATGTTGTGATGGAAGAAGTTAAGCACACCAGTCGTGTAGCGATAAATCATCTACTCTCAGATATCTAAATTATCCTGATTGTTTGGTTTTACAATAAGGGGCTTAGGCCCCTTATTTATCAGTAACGTCGATATATCCATCTCATTTAACGCTTATTGCTATTAGCCTTGTATTGCCCTTAAGTTTGCTAACTTAGGGGCTTCTTTTTGTGGCATTTTTAAACAAATTTGTTAACGGAAGTGTTTGTGTAATAACTCATTCCTCCCTAAAAGCACACTAAAACACCTCAATAGACTAAATTTTGCCAATCATGACCAATTCTGTATAGAAAAACAGGCTAATGTGCTCCACATTTAGTGGGATTCTGGTATCGTTAGCCCACCTGTTTTCACTTTTATGGATTACGTCGTTTGTCTCAAGGAAATAGTGTACGCACGCTCACTGGCCTGCAACGTCTGCTGGAAGGCGGACTCATCATTTGTTGTGTTCTCGCCACTTATATTTTGCTCGCATTGACGAGTTTTAGTCCGTCTGATCCTGGTTGGAGTCAGTCGCATTTTCAAGGCGATATTAAAAACTGGACCGGGGCAGTAGGGGCTTGGATTGCCGATATTCTGTTATATTTCTTCGGCGTTACGGCTTATATCATGCCAATCATTGTCGCATCGACAGGTTGGTTATTGTTCAAACGTGCCCATCATTTACTTGAAATTGATTACTTTTCTGTGGCCCTGAGATTGATTGGATTTTTACTGATCATTCTAGGATTTTCTGCTTTGGCGAGTATGAATGCCAACAACATCTACGAGTTTTCGGCAGGCGGAGTGGCGGGTGATGTCATAGGCCAAGCCATGTTGCCGTATTTTAATAAACTCGGCACTACCTTATTACTGCTGTGTTTCTTGGGCTCAGGCTTTACGCTGTTGACTGGGATTAGCTGGCTGACTGTGGTCGAGAAAATCGGCTTAGTCTCTATTTGGATTTATAAAAAGTTAAAATTATTGCCGCAAGCGATGAAGCGTGAGCATGAAACCGAGGATACCCGTGGTTTTATGTCCGTGGTGGATAAGTTTAAACAGCGCCGTGAATCCCAGTACGTGCTAGAAAAGCCCCCCATAGTTGAAAAGCCTAAGGTGCGTGAGCGTCATATTGGTCGTAGAGCTGAGATAACCCCAACGCTATATGCTGCCACTGATGATATGGTCATTGAACCAGAAGGTATTATTACTGAAACTGAGAATAATTCGTCGCCAAAAAACAAACTATCGGCGCTTGCAAAAATTCTGAGCTTGAATGGCAGTAAAAGTAAGAGTGCACAACGGGTTGAGCCACAAATCGATAATGATGATTTGGCCGCCCATGGCAATTTTGAAGCGCCACCTTGGTTAGCTGAGCCTCAACATTCAAATGCCAATGAGCAAGACAGTGCCGATTTTAATTCGCATTCATTCGATCATGATGACAATGAGCCAGTGTTTAGCAGTCAAGCATTTACAGAAGATGAGGATGATGATGAAAGTCTAGGTTTTAGCGATGATGACGTCATTGATTTTGATACTAAAGTGTCAACAGGTGCAGTGAATCAAGCGCAGCGTAATAAGCAAGATCAAAAAGCTAAAATTGTCGATGGCATTGTGGTATTGCCAGGACAAGAAGATAAACCCGCACCGAAAAAACCGATGGATCCTCTGCCGAGTATTAACTTGCTCGACATACCTGACCGTAAGAAGAATCCGATCAGCCCAGAGGAATTGGATCAAGTCGCCCGCCTTGTTGAGCTTAAACTGGCCGATTTCAACATCATCGCCAATGTAGTGGGTGTGTATCCAGGTCCTGTGATCACACGCTTTGAATTAGAATTAGCGCCGGGCGTTAAAGCGTCAAAAATCTCTAATCTATCAAAGGATTTAGCTCGTTCATTACTGGCTGAAAGTGTGCGCGTGGTTGAAGTTATTCCGGGTAAGGCTTATGTCGGACTCGAATTGCCCAATAAATTCCGCGAAACCGTGTTTATGCGCGATGTGTTAGATTGTGCCGCCTTTACTGAGAGTAAATCCAACTTAACTATGGTGTTAGGCCAAGATATTGCTGGTGACCCCGTTGTTGTTGATCTTGGTAAAATGCCACATTTATTGGTAGCCGGTACTACAGGCTCTGGTAAGTCTGTGGGTGTAAACGTGATGATCACCAGCTTACTGTATAAGTCTGGCCCAGAAGATGTACGCTTTATCATGATCGACCCCAAAATGTTGGAATTGTCTGTCTATGAAGGTATTCCGCATTTGCTATGTGAAGTCGTGACCGACATGAAAGAAGCTGCCAATGCGCTGCGTTGGTGTGTCGGCGAGATGGAACGTCGCTACAAGCTGATGTCTATGATGGGCGTGCGTAACATCAAGGGCTATAACGCTAAAATTGCCGAAGCGAAAGCCAATGGCGAAGTGATTTTAGATCCTATGTGGAAGTCATCCGACAGCATGGAGCCTGAAGCGCCTGCGTTAGATAAGCTGCCATCGATTGTTGTCGTGGTCGATGAATTTGCTGACATGATGATGATTGTTGGTAAAAAAGTTGAAGAGTTGATTGCCCGTATTGCCCAAAAAGCGCGTGCTGCAGGGATACATTTGATCTTGGCAACCCAAAGACCGTCAGTGGATGTGATCACAGGTTTGATTAAGGCCAACATTCCCACACGTATGGCGTTCCAAGTGTCATCTCGTATCGATTCGCGCACCATTTTAGATCAACAGGGTGCCGAAACCTTGCTTGGTATGGGTGACATGTTATTTTTGCCACCGGGTACCGCGGTACCGAATCGTGTTCATGGTGCGTTCGTTGATGATCATGAAGTTCACCGTGTCGTTGCCGACTGGTGCGCCCGTGGCAAACCGCAATATATCGAAGAAATCCTCAACGGTGCCAGTGATGGTGAACAAGTATTATTGCCTGGTGAAACCGCTGAATCAGACGAAGAATATGATCCGTTATACGATGAAGCAGTCGCCTTTGTGACTGAAACTCGTCGCGGCTCGATTTCAAGCGTACAGCGTAAATTTAAGATTGGTTATAACCGTGCAGCCCGCATTATTGAACAGATGGAAGCACAAGGTATTGTTTCTGCTCAAGGCCACAACGGTAACCGTGAAGTCTTAGCGCCGCCAGCACCAAAACATTATTAAGCCGCGCTAAGGCGTAGCTTTGATACACCCAAGGGTTTACAGGGTAAGGAATAAAATGAAAAAACGATTATGCGCTGTGTTGTTAGCTTCACCTTTGCTATTTAGCGCGGCTGTGTTTGCCGATGATGCGCAGCAGCTCAGGGAAAAATTGATTGGTACCGCTTCACTAAAAGCCGATTTCAAACAAACCGTAACAGATGTCAATAAAAAGGTTATTCAAACGGGGTCTGGCATTTTTGCCTTAGCGTATCCGAATCAATTTTATTGGCATTTAACCCAGCCCGATGAATCGCAGATTGTCGCTGATGGTAAAGATTTGTGGATCTACAATCCTTTCGCCGAGGAGGTGGTCATCATGGATTTTGCTGAAGCAATCAATGCATCTCCCATCGCATTGCTCGTCCACCGCGACGATGCGACTTGGTCACAGTATTCAGTGTCCAAGAAACAAGATTGCTATGAGATCAAACCTAAGGCGATTGATTCGGGCATATTGTCCGTCAATGTGTGTTTCAAAAATACCCAGTTAGTCAACTTTAATGTTGCCGATGATAAAGGTAATTTAAGCCTGTTTGATTTAAGCAATCAGCAAGCCATCACAAATAAAGACAAAGCCTTGTTCACCTTTGTGATCCCAGACAGCGTCGATGTTGATGATCAACGTCGTAAAGCAGCGCATTAGGCTATCGCGTGAGCAGTTTATCGTTTAATTTTGCACCCGATTTTCGTCCCTTGGCCGCACGCATGCGGCCAAGAACGATTGGCGAGTACATAGGTCAAGCCCATTTACTGGGTGAGGGCCAACCACTACGCAAAGCATTGGAAGCTGGGCGCGCCCATTCCATGATGTTGTGGGGACCGCCGGGCACAGGTAAAACAACCTTAGCTGAATTAATCGCACATTATTCAAATGCTCACGTTGAGCGCATTTCCGCGGTCACCTCTGGCGTTAAGGACATTCGCGCCGCGATTGAGCAAGCAAAAGCCGTTGCAGAATCCCGTGGCCAACGTACTCTATTGTTTGTCGATGAAGTCCACCGATTTAATAAGAGTCAGCAGGATGCCTTTCTGCCATTTATTGAAGATGGCACAGTGATCTTTATCGGCGCGACCACAGAAAATCCGTCTTTTGAAATCAATAATGCCTTACTCTCGCGGGCAAGGGTCTATCTTATCAAGCGCTTAAGCCATGATGAAATCGCCCATATAGTGACTCAAGCCTTAAACGATAACGAGCGCGGTTTAGGCCTACGACAATTTGTAATGCCAACCGATGTGCTCACCACATTGGCACAACTTTGTGATGGTGATGCCCGTAAAGCGTTAAATCTTATTGAGTTGATGAGTGATATGCTCATCGACGGTGGCACCTTTACCACTGAAATGTTAATTCAAGTGGCGGGGCACCAAGTTGCTGGTTTTGATAAGAACGGTGATCAGTTTTACGATTTAATCTCGGCTGTACATAAATCCATTCGCGGATCAGCACCTGATGCCGCGTTGTATTGGTTTTGTCGAATATTAGAAGGCGGTGGCGATCCTCTTTACGTGGCAAGGCGCTTACTGGCGATTGCCTCTGAAGATGTGGGCAATGCCGATCCTGCGGCGATGACAATCGCACTAAATGCCTGGGATTGTTTTCACCGTGTTGGCCCCGCCGAAGGTGAGAGAGCAATAGCACAAGCCATTGTTTATCTTGCCAGTGCGCCTAAGAGCAACGCTGTGTATACCGCATTTAAGGCGGCGCGTGCGTTAGCTCGCGAAACAGGGCAAGTCGAAGTGCCGCACCATTTACGCAATGCACCGACTCAGTTAATGAAAGACATCGGCATGGGAGCTGGGTATCGATATGCCCACGATGAAGCCAATGCCTATGCCAGTGGTGAAAATTATTTCCCCGAATCCCTGCAAACAGCACAGTTTTATTTTCCGACTGAGCGAGGGTTTGAGAAGCGGATCAAAGATAAATTGGCGCAATTAGCCCAGTTAGATCAAGCCAGTGAGAACAAAAGATATGACTAACATCTTATTAGTGGCTTTCGGCGGGTCAATTGGAGCAGTTTTACGCTATCTTATTTCAATATTCATGATCCAAGTATTTGGCAGCAGTTTTCCTTTTGGTACACTGTTGGTTAATGTTATAGGTTCATTTTTTATGGGCGTAATTTACGCTCTGGGGCAAATGAGTCATATCAGCCCTGAACTCAAAGCGCTTATAGGTATCGGTCTATTAGGTGCTTTGACAACGTTTTCGACTTTCTCTAATGAAACCTTGTTGCTGATGCAAGAAGGGGATTGGCTGAAGGCGATTTTGAATGTGGTGTTGAATCTAAGTCTATGTTTATTCATGGTGTACTTAGGTCAACAACTGGTTTTTTCTCGCATTTAACTATTAAGAATATATCACATGTTAGATCCTAAATTTTTGCGCAACGAATTAGAAGTTACCGCTGAGCGACTGGCTACCCGTGGCTTTATTTTAGACATAGCTCATCTCATTCAATTAGAAGAAAAGCGTAAGTCACTGCAAGTGGCTACCGAAGAATTACAAGCGTCGCGTAATGCCATCTCCAAATCCATTGGCCAAGCTAAAGCCCGTGGTGAAGATGTTGACGCAATCATGGCGCAAGTGGGCGATTTAGGTTCACAGTTGGATGCCAAAAAGATTGAACTGGCCGCTGTACTTGAAGAAGTCAATGCCATTGCCATGTCTATGCCTAACCTGCCTGATGAATCAGTACCAATGGGTGCCGATGAAACAGAGAACGTTGAAGTGAGACGTTGGGGGACGCCACGCACTTTTGATTTCCCGATTAAAGATCATATCGATTTAGGTGAAGGCTTAAACGGCTTAGATTTTAAAAATGCCGTTAAAATTACTGGCTCACGTTTCATCGTAATGAAAGGCCAAGTCGCCCGCTTAAATCGCGCCATTGGTCAGTTCATGTTGGACTTACATACCACAGAGCACGGTTATACCGAAGCCTATGTGCCATTACTGGTTAACGAGGCAAGCTTACTCGGCACAGGCCAGCTACCTAAGTTTGGTGAAGACTTATTCCACACTAAACCTGCGACTGAAGAAGGCCAAGGCTTGAGCCTTATCCCAACCGCAGAAGTGCCATTAACGAACTTAGTTCGCGATAGCATTGTTGATGAAGACGAGCTGCCAATAAAGTTAACTGCGCATACTGCATGTTTCCGCAGCGAAGCGGGCTCATACGGCAAAGATACCCGTGGTCTGATCCGTCAGCACCAATTCGATAAAGTTGAAATGGTGCAAATTGTTAAGCCTGAAGATTCAATGGCGGCACTTGAAGCGCTGACTGGTCATGCTGAAACCGTGCTGCAGCGTTTAGGTTTACCGTATCGAACTGTGATTTTATGTACTGGCGATATGGGCTTTGGCTCAAGCAAAACCTACGATATCGAAGTCTGGTTACCAGCACAAAATACCTATCGTGAGATTTCTTCTTGCTCAAACATGAAGGATTTCCAAGCCCGTCGTATGCAAGCGCGTTACCGTGTGAAAGCAGATAATAAGCCTGCGCTATTGCATACGTTAAACGGCTCAGGTTTAGCTGTAGGTCGTACTTTAGTGGCTATTTTAGAAAACTATCAAAATGCTGATGGCAGTATCACAGTCCCTGAAGTTCTGCGTCCTTACATGGGCGGTTTGACTCAAATAGGCTAATGGAACACAAAATAATACTATGGATAAAGGCCAGCGCTATCTCCGTTGGCTTTCCTATACCGCTGTGATTGCAGTATTTTTTGCTGTAATGCTTGCCACCGTAGGCAAAGCCATCTGGGTTGTGTTAGAAAACGTCAAATAACCCTATCAACTTTGTTCAAGTAAAAAGAAAGGCATGTTTCCCAAGGGAACATGCCTTTTTGTTTGTGTCATGTTTACGTGATGACTTAACCCTTTGCCATTAAATACACTTAGCTGGTTTGGGCAGGCCCGCGATTTTCGTTGCTTGTTTCGCAGGTCCAATCGGGAATAGGGTATATAAGTATTTTGAATTGCCTTTGTCTGGTCCTAAGGCTTGGCCAATGGCTTTAACTAATACTCGGATAGCAGGGCTAGTTTTATATTCGAGATAGAAATCTCGAACAAAGTGAATCACTTCCCAATGTGCAGGCGTAAGTACAATTTGCTCTTCTGCCGCTAACAGCAGGGCCATATCGGGTTGCCAATCGTTAAGATTTTTTAAATAACCTTGATGGTCACGGGCGATTTCTGCGCCATTAAATTGCAATGGATTTACCACGTTATCACCTTGTCATGGAGTAATGATTGAGCCACAAACTCATTGTAATCGATAAGCATCACGTTCTTTAAACGTTCAGATAGGCCGCGTGCGACAACATCGTCTTTTAAGACCATCAACTTGAAGGGCGATAATGCCATTGCCCACTGGCGCAGCAGTAACGCGTTAACGCCATCGCTCGATAATAAAATCGCATCTTCCTTACAGGCGTAACGTAAACAAAGTTTCAGCGCGCTATCTCGACTGGGAGATGTTTGAATATGATGTAAAATCATTAGAATACTAAGACCTCATCCACTTGGTTTAAATGGGCTGCGATGGCTTCATCGTTGACCACTGTGACTGGGATCGACAGTAAGCCATGGCTTAAGCCGTAATCAGCTAAGGATTGCTTACAGACAAACACAGATCCAATATCATACAGCGGCAATGCTTTAAAGGTGGAGATGTAATCTTTAGCACCGATAAGCTCAGGCTGTTGATCTTTAATCAAATGCAACACACCTTCATCCACAAACACTAAACTCACTTCTTGTTCGAAGCTAGCGCTAAGCAGGGCAAGATCTAAACCTTCGCGGCCACGAACAGTACCATGTGGCGAGCAGCGAAATAGAATACACAATTTTTTCATAGTAGCCCTGAGAGTTAAAAACTGATCAAACGATCGGCCGATTCAATACCTGTGATTAGCTCACCTAAACCGCCCATGATAAATGACTCGCCCACATTCCAGTAGCTAAGGCCATTCTCGCGGGCATCTTGCTGACTCACAATGCCGCGACGTAGCGCTGCAGACACGCAATTGACTAACGGGACCTGATGGGATTGCGCCAGCTGTTTCCAGTCACTGATCACATCGTTTTCATCGGAGGCGGGTAAGCTTAAATCTGTGGAGTTATACACGCCATCTTGATAAAAAAACACACAGATAATCTGATGCCCAGCTAAAAGTGCAGCTTGGGAGAAGCGTAAGGCGTTAACACTCGCCGACGTGCCATAAGCGGGCCCGTTCACTTGGATAATAAATTTGCTCATTTAAAATAAAAATGGCCCTAAAAGTAGGGCCATTCTAACGCAAGTTAAGCTAAAAATCGCTAACTAGGATTAGTCATCGTTGCCTATGCCCATCAGGTGCAACAGCGCGATGAAGAGGTTTAAGAAGTCTAGGTATAATGAGATAGTCGCGCGAATGTAGTTAGTTTCGCCGCCATTGACGATACGGCTAGTATCAAACAGGATAAAACCTGTCATCAGTAACGCCAAGCCTGCGTTAATTGCCATAAAGGCAACACTGTTACCCATAAAAATATTAATCACAGCGGCGGCGATCACCACAATCAAGCCGGCGAACAAGAATCCACGTAGGAAAGAGAAATCTTTCTTAGTGGTCACGGCATAGGCTGATAACGCAACGAAAATCACTGACGTTAACCCCAGTGCTTGCATGATCAGCTGTGGACCGTTTGCCATACCCGCGTAGTGATTGAGCATGTAGCCCAGTGAAGCACCTTCCATACCCGTAAAGGCAAACACCCAGAAGATACCCGCTGCAGACTCGGCTTTACGTAAAGTGACAAACAACAGTACTAGGCCACCAATCGATAAACCAATGGAGACTAATGGACTGATATTTAATGCCATTGCCAAACCCGCACACAGTGCAGAGAAGGCCAATGTCATCGATAACAGCATATAAGTGTTTTTAAGAAGTTTGTTCACTTCCAGTGTTGACGCACTCGTCGAATATAAGGTTTCTTGGGTCATGTTGATCTCCGTTGACACATTTCCAAACTGATCATTTTGATTTTTTACAGCACACTAAGTTCCCGTAAAATCCTAAAATGAACTTAACTGGTGCAATGATACCGTACATGAGATACGGGTGAAAGTCATAGAACCATGAATAACAAATTGTTAATCTTCAAAATTTTACTCAATTATTTATTTCAACTTTAACTGCAAAGCATAAAAAATAAGATTCTTGTATCTGCGTCTTCATCCACTATGAAGGTAAAGATTTAGTCTGTACATAAGCAGACGATACACAATCACATTCAATGCTGATTTCAATGACTAAATCAGCATATTGAGTTTAAACCAAGCTTAAGCCAGCCATTCTTTGTGCAATTTTTCAGTATCGCCAAGATATTCCAGCACCCAAGCGAGAGCAGGCGACATCTTGTCAGCATTCCAGGCCAAGCAACAAGGGCTTGTCTGCTTTGGATTTTCCAGTTGTTTTTCAACAAGCGCACCCGCCTTAATAAACACGCTCGCTAAATGCACTGGCATATAACCGACGCCTAAACCTTCGCGGAAACAGTTAATGGCACGGATCCAATCAGGTACGACTAACCTGCGTTGATTCTCTAGCAACCAAGTCATACGTTTTGGAATTTCCCGAGAGGTATCTTCTAAACAAATCGAGGGAAAAGGGCGCAGCTCATCGTCACTTAATGGGCGGTCAATACTGGCCAAGGGATGATTTTTACTAACAAGAAACGCCCACTCAATATCCCCCATGTCTTTATATTGGTAAACACCACCGACTGGAATTGCGGTTGTCGCACCAATAGCAATATCACTGCGACCCGTGGCGAGCGCTTCCCAAACCCCGTTAAAGACCTCAATGCGAATAATTAATTCAATATCATGGAAGTGTCGATAAAAGTCAGCAATTAATACGCTGATCCTGTCGGCACGGACGATATTATCAAGGGCTATGGACAAGGTGGGTTGCCAACCATTTGCCACGCGCTGAGTGCCACGTTTCATCTCGTCCATCTGCGTGAGCAAGGTTCTGGCTTGCTTCACAAAATGTTCACCCGCTGGTGTTAATGTTACGCTGCGATGATGCCGTTCAAAAAGAATGACGCCGAGTTCTTCTTCTATTTGCTTGACCGCGTAGCTCACGGCAGAGGGCACTTTATGTAGCCGATTCGCCGCCGCGGTGAAACTACCTACACGAGCCACAATATCAATGAGTTCTAGCGCTTGTTCTGAGAGCATAACTGACGTCCATTCCAATGAAAATAATTGATAGCACAAGTCAAAAATAAACGTTTCCAATAAATTTAACAAGTCTTTAGACTGCACACTTTAGTCAATCTGACCCGATTATTTTATGAAAACGTCTAGTAACACCTTTGTAAACATAAAGTTCTTTATGTTTCTATTCTATTTAGCCATGTTGAGCATGCTTGGCTTTATTGCCACTGACATGTATTTGCCTGCTTTCAAAGCAATTGAAGGCTCATTTAACAGCACACCATCACAGGTGGCGATGTCACTGACCTGTTTCCTTGCGGGTCTTGCCTTAGGTCAGCTACTTTATGGCCCCTTAGTCAATAAAATCGGCAAACGTTGGGCATTGATCTTTGGCCTTGTTTTATTTGCCATTGCTAGCGTGTTTATTGCCAACAGTGATTCTATATTAATGCTCAATACCGCGCGCTTCTTCCAAGCGATTGGCGCCTGTAGTGCAGGGGTTATTTGGCAAGCGATTGTGGTTGAGCAATATGATGCCGATAAAGCCCAAGGTATTTTCAGCAACATTATGCCATTGGTCGCATTATCGCCTGCATTAGCACCGATCCTTGGCGCTTATATTCTGAACCAATTAGGCTGGCGTGCAATCTTTATCTCCTTGTGTGTTATCGCTTTTCTGCTGGTATTGATGACCTTGTACTTTGTTCCAGGCAAGAGTCAACATAAACACAGTGAACATGTCGCTGTATCTTATGGGCAAATTTTGAAAAACACCCGCTATTTAGGCAACGTCGTGATCTTCGGTGCCTGTTCCGGTGCTTTCTTTGCCTACCTAACTGTGTGGCCGATTGTGATGGAAATGCACGGTTATCAAGCGACTGAAATTGGGTTAAGTTTTATCCCGCAAACCATCATGTTTATTGTCGGTGGTTATGCGAGTAAGTTACTGATAAAACGCATTGGCGGGCATCAAACACTCAATATCTTGTTGTCGATTTTCGCAGCCTGTGTTATTTCAATCATCATGTTCACGCTGATTTATCCCGCGAGCACGATTTTCCCACTGCTGATTTCGTTCTCTATTTTAGCGGCGGCCAATGGTGCAATTTATCCAATAGTAGTTAACAGCGCGCTACAGCAGTTTAGTCAGAATGCCGCTAAGGCCGCAGGATTACAGAACTTCTTACAGATCAGCATTGCCTTTGGGGCATCTAGCTTAGTTGCTATGTGGGCAAGCCTAGGTGAAGTGGCGATTGGTTGGGGTATCCTATGTTGCGCTATCTTAGTGGTGGCCGGCTATATACTTAAGAGTCAACAAGAGTGGGGCGACTTTGCCAAACATTTCACTAAGCCAGATCCCGCACGGGTAGGCATAATGTCCGATGTGAAGCAAAATCCAGCGGATTGAGTGTAATAGCAACAATTGGCGCATAATTGAGAGTTAGTGCTTTACAGTCAACAGACTTACTTATATTATGCGCCTCGTTCGGAGGGGTGGCAGAGTGGTTTAATGCACCGGTCTTGAAAACCGGCGTGGGTTTATAGCCCACCCAGGGTTCAAATCCCTGCTCCTCCGCCATATTTTACGGAAAAGCCATCAGCAATGATGGCTTTTTTGTTTATATAATTTGAACCCTAGGTTCCTCATTCTAAGCTCAGTTCCTCCGCCAGATTTCGTCAAAAAAGCTGCTAAGCAATTAGCGGCTTTTTGCATTTTAGCTATTCTAGCCTTGAGTTTCTGATTTGAAACGCAGCGCCTCCACCATATTTCACCAACAAGGCCGTCAGCACTGATGACCTTGCTGGTCTTTATCATTTAACTCTAGATTTGCTCATTCAACATGATGCCAGACAATCTCAGCCATCATTACACTTTGGGGAGTTTGTGTTGGACCATGGCAAGAGCAAAGGAATGCCAATCTGCATTAGCATAGCTGCTCACCAGATCTCGCAGGATAGTCGGTTCGCCAGCATTATCCACTGGTTGAAAAATTATCTGCAAATTCAGCGCATTGCAGTAATCCCGCCGCTCCACTACAAAAAACTGCTTCTTGTAGGGGAGTAGCAATGTGCCCTCAGCTTGCGCATTAAACTCACGCGCGGCTAAATAGCCAGTAAACCAATGATTGAGTAATGTGTCGCATTGCTTAGTGTGGAATAAGCCTCCCCAATCATCCCCTAGTATGGCTTGACCCGACAGGACTCGCTGGCAATGATGAAAATCGATAAAACCTAGCTCACGTGTAATCACTTGTTGGCAATGCTTAAGCTGGAGATCTGAGTGTGATATGCCCAATTTCGCCATTAAGGTCGCGACTCTTTGCTTGGCTAACGGCTCATCCTGCTGACAAGCTTTGAGCAGTTTTTTAGCGCGAACTTTGGTTTCATTTAATGCGATGGCGCTTGAGTCTTTCATCTTGGCTAACTTCATTTTGCATTACCTCCATGACTGACTCGATTTGCTCGCGGCACGTGAATGAAAGGCCAAATACTGATGATCAATAAACTCAAGAGACAAGCTAAGATGTCCGCAATTGGAAAGGCCATCCATAACTCAGTCAAAGCGTTTGGCATGATATTAATGTTTAATGCACCTGTGATAAATGAAATATTTGTAAAGGATAGTTGAGGTAACAGAACCAGCAGGGGCAGTAACAAACCATAGATTTTTATCCCAGATAATAGCAATGCAAGCTTAGGGCGATTTGTGCCTTGATACACAGCAATCGCAATAGCTGTGATCCCCGCCAAAGGTAGGGTGATAAACGTCACACTCGAGATTTTAATACAGGCGGCAATGAGTGCGGGGGCATCGGTGAAAATACCAAAAACCGAGGTAGGAAAACCCATAAATACAATTGTCACTATACTCAGATAACAGCAGGTCAAGACGATTCCCCATTTAGCACACGCTAACACCCGAGAAGATGCCATCGCCCCATAGTTATACGCACTGATCGTTTGCGCTGCGCTGGTAAGTGCCATGAGCGGCAGGGCGATAAAGATATTAAAGCGTCCGATCAAACCATAAGCGCTGATCATGTACGCGACCTCATTCGCCGCTGGCGTATTGGGCACTACATTGGCTAAATGACTGACTAAAATATGATTTACCGATGAGATCACGCAGGCAATCCCAAGATATGACAATAATATAGGGCTACCTAAGCCAAGAATCGCTTTTATCTCAGTGAGGTTGAGCTTTATCTGCTCAATTCTAAAACAAATAGGCTGGGCTGCTTGCTTATAAAGCGCCTGTTTACTGGCAAAACGGTTATTGGGGACAAAATAGACGGCTGCAATAAATAGACTCACACATTGACCCGCCACCGTTGCCCACGCGGCTCCGCTAACGCCCATATCTAAAACGGCAATAAAGAGTGTATCGAACAAGATGTTCATGACCGCCGACAACAAGATAACCAGCAGCATCACCACGACTTTGCCTTGTGCTCTGAGTAAATCGCCGCTAAGAGATAACAAAAAAGTGAATAGACTAAAATAGAGAATGGGTTGTAGATACTCTGTAGCAACTAAGGCAAGTGTTGAGCTTACCCCAATAAACGCCAATAAATGATCAAGCTGGGCGAGTGACAAGATAGTCACTATCACGCCGCAACATAGGGCTAACGCAAAACCAGTGTTCGCGATTTGACTCGCCTTATCAAACGCATTTGCCCCTAAAAATCGGCTCACTAAGGTCGCAGTACCATTTCCTATCATGCAGGCCAAAGCAAAAATCATCATTTGTAACGGGAAGGCAATCGTCACCCCAGCCAATGCATCGGCACCGATGTATTTTAAAATAAAATAAGAGTCGACTAAGTTGTAGCTTCCGCTGAGCATCATGGCCAATGCCATGGGTAACGCAAAGCGCAAATACAAAGTGGGGATAGCTAACGTACCTAAGGACTCAGTTGGCTGAGATCCTGAGTGATATTTCCCGTGGGAGGGTGTTTCGGTGACTGCCAAGGGAACAATGTCAGAAGGTTCAACATTGATACTGGCGGGCTTTAAAGTGTTAGCTGTTGCATGTTTCACAAACAATTCTCCTAAGTTTATTGGCATTCCGCTAAGCCAAACTTATTTGATTGCTGTGGGTTCGATATGAAATCGATTCGCAACGCTATTAATTTATCAGAGTGATATCATCTTTTGCGGACAGGCTTCTCTGCAACCTGCCGCGTATTATTCTCACTCATCCGTCTGATGTCAATCAGATTGTCGCATTTGACGATGGCATTCAACCACTTTCCATGGTAAAAGATGAGCTATAAATGACGCCATCCAACAAGCCACTTAAACCACTTTCTGTGCCGCAGGTTACTAAGATTCATTGCCTAGCGATAATATAAAAGTCCGTTGTATACACTTCCTTTTAGTTACGACACAAGCTGTCGCATCTCTGCGTATAATATTAAAAAATAACGAATTGAGGTGTACTATGGATGGTCTAGTTATTGAGTCAATCAGCCTACTTACGTTGCTTGAAGTGGGTGATGTTCCACATTACGAACAGTTAAAACCTGGGGACATATTATTGGACTTCCCAGGAGTCTGGTTAGCACTCTCTGAAGATTGGAAAGGAATATATCAACATGTATTAGCGACGCCAGAAGGTTGGTATGACGAGCTACTGCTTTCTCGATTGTTATTAAAAGAATCGACGCAATCGTTATGTGTTAATGCTCTTGCAATTAAACACTTATTAGCATCGCGTAATCCGCTTCATAACCAAGATACTTACCCTGAGTTATCTAAACTTTGGGCCGCGTTTTACGCGAACGTTAATGATGGCTCGCTGAGTCAAATGTTAGCAGCATCTCAATCAATTCAGGCTTCTTTAGTCACTGAAGCCGAAGCACTATTAGATTTTTTGTTAATAACACATTCAACACTAAGGGAACGGCAGGAAGGTTTTGAATCAAAACATTGGGATGATTATCGCGCAGCTACAGAAGTAGCACGTGATGATGGCTCAGCCATTTTTTCAACCTACAGTGTAGTGATGTGATGGACGCCTCAGCACCTAAGCTTGCAGTATTATGCCAAGCTTAAAGCTGACAAATAGTTCTGGAGGTTTCCATCATGGATATTAAAGTTATTGGTATCGATTTAGCCAAAAATGTTTTTCAAGTTTGTGTTTGTCTTATGGATAACTCTGTCATGAGTAACAAAAAGGTTAACAGAAACAAGCTGCTCGATAAAATTAGACAATTCCCCGAAGGTAGCCTTATTGCTATGGATTATTGCTATGGA
>NZ_JAKKSC010000034.1:0-47279 GCF_025653705.1 Shewanella sp. SM87 | reverse complement strand
GTCCATCCCAATCAACTGAGTTTTCGGGATGCGGCGAGTTATATCATCTTCAAGTTGACACAACTGTCATCACAAACACCGGGGAATGTCCCGAGAGACGTATTGGATATAGAACGAAATGCACGGCAATTTAAGCTGGATGGTAAACGGGAAAGGGCATATCCACGAGTTCTTAAAATGAGCAAAAACAAGTTCCCGGTTAGACCAAAGAAAAATGCCGTTCACTCTTAAGTGAACGGCATTAAGCATAAATGCTCTCTTTTTTATTGGTTTACAACATCAAATTTAACGCTGATGTTTAGGTGTTAAAAGCTATAGCTGTATTGCAGTTTGACGTTGCGTTCTTCACCCGGCATACCTCCGAGGAACATGGCTTTACTGTAATAGTCTTTATTGAAAAGGTTATTGATGTTCAGCTGGATTTTCCAAGAATCCGCGTTGTAGCTCACCGCCGAGTCGACAACGGTATAGCTAGGCACATAACCGTCTGGAATACCAAATGAGCTAGAGTGCGTGCTGCGATCATCGACAAATTTAGCACCAAGGCTTAATTCGATTGGGCTTGATAAGCTAAACCAATCGGCGCCATAGGTCACCCAAGCACTGGCAGTGACATAAGGTACACCTTTTTGACGGCTGTCGTAATTTGCGACGTCATTCGGGTTTTGCTTATCCCTTGCATCTTGGTACATGCCATTAAGGTTAACGCGCCATTGATCATTCAGGTGGGCATTGAGATCGAGTTCGACCCCCTGAGTATCTTCGCTACCATCATAAAAATACACGGGAATATTAGGGGTTAATATGCCATTGGTATAATCAGGGTTGTTATAGGCGACATTAGTACGCGAGCTTTTAAAGAATACCAGTGAGCCAAGCAATTGATCCTCAAATGCTTTAAAGCGCATACCTAGATCATTGCTAATTGATTCTGAATCATCTCGGTCGGTAGCATTATCTTTTACTGCATCAAGTACACTGTAAGCGGTGCGCCCTTTAGAATGGTTGATGAAAAATGATAAATCCTCAATCGGCATGTAGGTTAACCCTAGGTTATAGGTCATACCGTTATCTGTGGTATCGGCTTCTGGTGTCGCTTGGGATTGGCTAGTGCTATAGCGTGGATCAACACCAAAGTGCTCATAGGCTTGTTTAATCTCATTAAAGGCAACACCAATACGCGTGGTAAAGCCGTATGGCAGATAACTGACATGTTGTAAACCTACGCCCCAAGCACTGACTTTTTTGTCATAGTTAGCGGTTTTGAGTGGGTCATAGTCCTCGAATTTACCTGTGCCCCAGTTAGGATTGCGGATGTCGTATATATAAGGCAGAGATCCTTGGTAAATGATTTTGCCATCTTTGTTTTTATAGATTTGATCGGCATCGAAGATAGAATATTGCTGGAAGCGAATATTACGGTCTTCGTAGTTGGCATTGACCAATAATTCATTGTCTATATTGCCAATTTGGAAGTCATAACGTAAATCGGCAAAGTACTGCCACGAAGTCTCGTCGGCATCCACTTTACGGTATTCCTGACGTCTTGCAGCAAAAGGATAAAGTACGCCGTTTTCAACTAAAGGCGATCTAGGCTCTTCGTTAATCACGTCGGTAGGTACGTTTTTAATCTTGATGTTACGCTTCCAATAGACATAGTTATAGGCACCAGTTTGGCGGGCGAAACCTGACGTGTAGTCGCGATACTGCAATTGTTGATTGAGGAACAAATTGTCGCTGAAATAGATATTATGGGTCAGTTTAAATCTTAACTCTTCACCCTCATTGTCCTTCGCCATCGGCGAAATCAGCCCTGCATCACCAAACGAATAAGGGGTTAAGCCGTCTGCGCCAGATAAAGAGGCCGCTAACTGCTGACGCTGTGCATCGGTGAGTTGTAGACCATTACCGTTGGGATCATTAACCAGATCTTGCCACGTGACCTCGCCCGCGCTCTTACCGCCGACTGAATCGGCATTGTAAATTCGAATCGGGTGGCCAATAGAGTCAACGGCGATAGCATCTTTAATGTAAGCACCTGAAAGCATTACATCTTGGCTATCACTTAATACCCATTTTAAGGCGCCATAGATTTCGTCTCTGTCTGTACCTATATCGCGATAGCCATCACTGCGGCCGGATTTTGCCACTAAACGGTAGGCGACATCATCGCTCAGACCGCCCGTGCTATCCAGAGCAAGGGAGTAGGTATCCCATTGTCCAACTTCGGCGGTAAATTTGTTTTTTGACTCGAATTGCGGTTTTTTCTCAATTAAATTGATGACGCCACCAGCACTCCCCATGCCATAGAGTCCAGTCGCTGGGCCTTTTAATACTTCTACGGATTCAACGTTGGTTAAAGAGCGCGTGGGGTTGAAAGTGTTACCAAGGCCAGCACCGCCATACATACCGTCATAGGTGTAATTTGCGCCTAAACCACGGATGACTATGTTGTCACCGATGCCATAGTTATTACCCGCTTGAGTCACACCACTGATGTTACGGATCAAGTCTTGCAGATTATCTGTACCTTGGGTTTCGATCAGTTCTTGGTCAACAATTACAACTGCAGCGGGTGTTTCCATGAGAGACATGTCGGATTTAGTCGCTAGCCCTGAATTTTTCACCACTGAGTTTTGTCTGCCATAAACCGTGATGCGCTCAACGTTGGCTTCAGTATTTGCTGATACCGAGTTAGCTTCGGCGGATGCAGTTTGCGATAAAACGGAAAGGCAGGCGAGTGCAGTTAGTGACAAACGAAATGATTTCATTAATGGTTCCCCCAAATAAATAGGTCGCGAATAGTAATGATTTGCATTTAAGTTGGCAACATATGTTTCAGATGTCGTGGTTGAAATGTGCAGTGCTGCGAATAAGTGTTACGAAAAGGCATGTATTTGAGGAAGTAAGGTATGGGTTCTCGCAGGAGAAAAGCTTCATAAAAAGTCGCGTCTAAGTTCCATCCCACTGTAATGTCAAATTTGTTTCATTTTTTTTATAAAAAAGTGATTTATTTTTTGAGTTAACCATCACATCCCACCTTGTTGATCGGGAAACGCAACCTGGTACTTAGTTTGAATCGCACATGACACTTATTTCGTTTACGTAAACGTCAAAATGAAACGGTTGTTTTAATTCATGGCAATGGCAACAGTCTTTATCATTATGATTTATATGAATTTATCTGACTTACCTCTAGGTTAGTTCAAAACATTGAGCATTTTCTACTTAGGTCTAATAGAGTAAAAATGATGTAATAATAAATTTACTATTAGTTATTAAATTACGTAATTAATTACTTTGCGTATTGATTGGTAAAGTTGTCTGACAAGTTTCATTTAACTGCAATTGTCATATGTGGTTAAAATGTTTAATTGTATGTTTATCAGTTATTTGTTGTTTATTTTATTGTTTGGTCAGACCAATTTTAGCATGGTTTTCACTTAGGTTAATGCATGTTTTTGTCAATCTTGGACTGTTGCAAATACAAACGTTTGTCGGTAAGTTTTAGTTCGAAACAAACATTTGATGGTTTTTTGGTGAGTTTATAAGCAGTGGTGATTGGGGATGCTACTGCTTTATATGTCAGCGTTAAGCCTGTGATAGTGGAGCCTCTTGGGAGGGCATCAAGATGACGGAACACACTTTGAGTGAACAGCAATTGAATTCAACACTGGGTAAAGCTACAGCAAACGCCACGCTGAATATTGTGGGGCGTGACATTCCAGGCCAAGAAGTCATATTTACCGAAGGGGCTGTCGCCTTACTCGAATCCCTTTGTCGTGAGTTTGCCGACGAAGTACCTGCCTTACTCGCTAAACGTAAAGATAAACAAGCACGTATTGATAAAGGAGCATTACCTGACTTTCTGCCTGAAACCCGCGCTATCCGTGATGGTGCATGGCAGATTCGCGGTATTCCCGATGACTTGCTTGACCGCCGCGTAGAAATCACAGGTCCCGTTGAACGTAAGATGGTGATTAACGCACTCAACGCCAATGCCAAAGTGTTTATGGCCGATTTCGAAGATTCTTTAGCACCAAGCTGGGAAAAAGTCGTCGAAGGTCAAATCAATCTACGTGATGCCGTGCGTGGTGACATTGAGTACACAGCACCGGACACGGGTAAGCACTATAAATTAGGACCAAATCCGGCAGTGCTTATCTGCCGCGTTCGTGGTCTGCACCTTAAAGAAAAACACGTGCAGTTTAATGGCAAAGCGATTCCTGGCTCACTGTTTGATTTCGCACTGTATTTCTACCACAACTATCGCCAACTTTTGGCCAAGGGCAGTGGTCCATATTTTTATATTCCTAAGTTAGAAAGTCATATTGAAGCGCGCTGGTGGGCAAAAGTGTTTGCTTTTGTTGAGGAAAGGTTTTGTCTGCAAGCGGGCACGATTAAATGTACTTGCTTGATTGAGACTTTGCCTGCCGTGTTCGAAATGGACGAAATTCTCTATGAACTACGTTCCAATATCGTCGCACTGAACTGTGGTCGTTGGGATTACATCTTCAGCTATATCAAAACATTAAAACGTCATAGCGACCGAGTCTTACCGGATCGCCAAGCCGTCACTATGGATACGCCTTTCTTAAGCGCTTATTCAAGACTCTTGATTAAGACCTGCCACAAACGCGGTGCCTTAGCGATGGGCGGCATGGCAGCCTTTATTCCTGCTAAAGATCCTGCTCAGAACGAAGCGGTATTGCAGCGAGTTCGTCGAGATAAAGAGCTTGAGGCGCGTAACGGTCACGATGGCACTTGGGTCGCGCACCCTGGCCTTGCCGACACCGCTATGGGGATTTTCAACGAATACATAGGCCAAGATCACTGTAATCAATTACATATTACCCGTGATGTAGACGCGCCGATCCTTGCCAGCGAGTTACTTAAAACCTGCGACGGTGAGCGCACTGAACAAGGGATGCGTCTGAACATTCGTATCGCCCTGCAGTATTTAGAGGCGTGGATCAGCGGCAACGGTTGTGTACCTATTTACGGCTTAATGGAAGATGCGGCTACGGCTGAGATCTCTAGAGCATCAATTTGGCAATGGATCCAACACGGTAAGTCGCTGTCAAACGGTAAATTAGTGACCAAACAACTCTTTAAAGACATGTTGGTTGAAGAGCTGTCGAACGTGAAAAAAGAAGTGGGTAGCGACAGATTCACCCATGGCAAATTCACCCAAGCGGCGGTATTGCTCGAAGACATTACCACCTCCGACGAGCTGGTCGATTTCTTAACCTTACCCGGTTACGAAATGCTGACTGCCTAGGATGAACTCATTTGCTTGAACCGTTTTAGGTAAACCAGATTTAGCTGTGGCGGGGCTACCGCCAACCAAACAATTTAGCAGAGTGAAACTGGGGGGCAGTTTCATGATAGCTACAACATCAAAGAGAAAGGAGCGACACTATGACTAAGGCAACGACTCAGACTTCACGTCAAGAGCAGATTGATGCAATCAAGCGAGATTGGGCAGAAAACCCACGTTGGAAACACGTGCGTCGTCCTTATACCGCAGAAGAAGTGGTTGCGCTTCGCGGTTCAATCGTGCCTGAGAATACTATCGCTAAGCGCGGTGCTGCTAAGTTATGGGAATTGGTTAACGGTGGCGCTAAAAAAGGCTATGTGAATTCATTGGGTGCGTTAACGGGTGGTCAAGCGGTACAACAGGCGAAAGCGGGTATCGAAGCGATTTACCTTTCAGGTTGGCAAGTGGCAGCCGATGCTAACTTAGCCGGCACTATGTACCCAGATCAATCTTTATACCCAGCCAACTCAGTGCCAGCTGTGGTGTCACGCATCAATAACTCATTCCGTCGTGCTGACCAAATTCAGTGGGGCAATGGCGTTAATCCAGAAGATGAAAAATTTGTTGATTACTTTCTGCCAATTATTGCTGACGCAGAAGCGGGTTTTGGTGGCGTATTAAATGCCTTCGAACTGATGAAGTCGATGATTGACGCGGGCGCTGCCGGTGTTCACTTTGAAGATCAGTTAGCTTCAGTGAAAAAATGTGGCCACATGGGTGGCAAAGTATTAGTGCCAACCCAAGAAGCGGTACAAAAGCTGGTTGCTGCACGTTTAGCGGCGGATGTGAGCGGTGTCGATACACTGGTTATCGCCCGTACCGATGCTAACGCGGCCGATTTGTTAACTTCAGATTGCGACCCATACGATCGTGATTTCGTGACTGGCGAGCGCACCAATGAAGGTTTCTACCGTGTTAAAGCGGGTCTTGACCAAGCGATTTCTCGTGGTCTTGCTTATGCTCCGTATGCGGATTTGATTTGGTGTGAAACCGCTAAACCGGATCTTGAAGAAGCGCGTATTTTTGCTGAAGCGATTCATGCTCAGTACCCAGATCAACTGCTTGCTTATAACTGTTCGCCTTCGTTCAACTGGAAGAAAAATCTGGACGACGCCACTATCGCGCGCTTCCAACAAGCATTGTCAGACATGGGCTACAAGTACCAGTTCATCACGTTAGCCGGCATCCACAACATGTGGTACAACATGTTCGACCTCGCTTACGACTATGCGCGTGGCGAAGGCATGAAGCATTATGTTGAAAAAGTTCAAGAAGTTGAGTTTGCTGCAGCGAAGAAAGGTTACACCTTCGTCGCGCATCAACAGGAAGTGGGCACAGGCTATTTTGACCAAGTGACTACGGTTATTCAAGGTGGCCATTCATCAGTGACCGCACTGACAGGTTCTACCGAAGAAGAGCAGTTTTAAGCAGTAAGCAGCGCTTAGGATGATCCATTGTGATTGTGGATCACTCCTTAGCACGCCTTATGCTGATGTATCTGGTGAGGCGTGGTTAAAAACTCGAAATAGAGGGCAAGATCGGACTGTGATGAGTTACTGAGCTTGCAGCTTAAATCTCGAGTTGAGTGTGAAAGAGTGTTACCTGTAAACCTGTGTTTAGCTGCTTTGCAGCTGTTGTCCCCGTACAGTTCGCCTACATGTGCTGCGCGGGTTTTTAAGTCAAACCTTGTGACTTAACTTCCTACCCTGTAAGTTTTTGCTTGCCTTAGCTTGGCGACTCTATGAGTCGCTATTTTTTTGCTTATTGGTTCACTATTGCGCTGATTAATATGGTGCAACTCTGATACGACTTGGTGCAATAATCGGATTATTTTACAGCAGCTTATTGCTATCTCATTGTTATTTAATGGCTATCAATAGTGGCCTGAAAAATGCTCTGAATAATGTGGAAAGTTATAGCGTATTAAAGCTGATTATTGGCATTCACATTGAGGTCACCGCCATGAAATATTACAGTCGCCGTTTAGTTAAACCTGAACATTTAAATCCAGCAAATACCTTGTTTGGCGGTCAGTTGCTCAGTTGGATAGATGAGGAGGCCGCTATCTTTGCTGCTTGCCAGATGAAGAGCACGAGCCATGTGACTAAGCTGATTTCTGAAATCAACTTTATGACGCCAGCGCATCAAGGGGATGTGATTGAGTTTGGTCTGGAGCTGGTGAGTCTTGGCCACAGTTCTATTACCGTGAGCTGTCAAGTACGCAATAAGATGACGCAGGCGCCAGTGGTGAGTATAGATAAGATGGTGTTTGTGCATGTGAATGCCCAAGGATTGCCTGTGCCCCATGGTATTCGGGCGAATGCGGCTTAAGGTGCGTGGCGCTTAAAATGCGTGATGCTTAAATGTATAAGATGCTTAAAATGAGCAGTGACGCCTAGGCGTCACTGTCATTAGTCTTTGGTTAAATCTTCTTTTACCGATTTGACCGCATCCCGTGAAGCATGACCTATGGCTTTTGTCGTGTCTCGAGTCGCGTGGCCTATCTCAGTGGTGACTTCTTTAGTCGTTGTGCCGATGGCACGGCCTGCGTCCTTTAAATCCGCACAGGCGGATGTAGCGAGTAATAAAGGAATAATAATGAGCGTCGCTTTATTCATTGTGATGCCAATCCTCAATTTAAGTTCGTAACTCAATTTACTGGGCCTTGCCATTTTTTCTGTGCTAAATGACATTTGGGACAATATAACAGATCTTGAGCTGAATCACGCTATGGCGACATTATCTACTGACTCGCTGTTGCAATGCTTCTGGGCGAGTGTCAACCGAGTGAGTGAAACTAAGAGCATTAAATGACGTCGTGGATTGAGTCATCTAACTCGACAAATAAAAACGCCAGTGGCGTTTTGCGCACTGGCGTCTAAGGTCGCTAAATAATACTGCAAAGATTATTCGAGTTTGGCTAAGCGTTGTTGATAGTCTTCAATCAGGTGCTGCATAATTTCTTCTGGCGCCGCATCGTCACAGCAATCGTCTAAAAAGATTTTAAAGGTGACTAAGGCATGGCCGTCATTTTTGAGTCTGTCACTTTGCATTGAGAAGTAAGCATCTTCATTTTCGGCTTTACGAACCACAAACTTATTCGTTTCGAAGGTTTTTTCCCCAGAAAGCTCGTGCCATTTAGTGATGCGATTTAACGCGATCTCACAGGACTGGTTCATTTCAATATGATTTAACCAAGTAACGGGATGTTCAGGATCTTTGTAATGTGGACATCTAACTGTGTAGTTATATACATGGGTGATTGCAGTCATAGCGTACCTACCTGTTCGAGGATATTGTTGCCATCATAGGCATCGTTTTTGAATTCGGTCAATCATTAATTAAGTCTATATAGCCTTGATGTTTTTTGACGGAGAAGGATAGTTACTGCATGAAAATTAACCATTTACTTAATCTGTCATGTCTCTATTTAGCATGAGTTTTATGCCAATAACTTTGTGCTAGATCTCAGTTTTGGGTGAAGTTTCGCTTTTGCTGAATTACTGATTAATAAAGCAACAACTTGGTCGTCAGTAAGTCTTATTGATAAAAAGAGTTAGCAGCGGAGTAAATAGGTTAATTAAACTTTGATGGGAGCTATACGGGTAACTGGCAGCATAAGTTGTCGCAGAGGAAACGCAGAAGGCAGAATGGACAGAGGCCCATTCGTTAGAACGGGCCTCTCAGCTGGCTTCATCTTTTGCAGGGAAAAAGCGAACTGGGGCCATCTTATCGGATCTGTAACAGTCTGTAACCCACAGAGATCACGTTTTTTATATCATTTTGCTATGAATATTTGAGGTTCAGATCCTTTCTTCTTGAATATGCAGATTTGTGAGTGTTTTGTCAGTGCAAAGGTGCATAGACACTGAGTTTTATGTTGGTTTTTGTTACTCAATTTTTAAGATAGCAACTTACCTCACCATCTTGTCGATACCGGTATAAAAAAGGCCCCAATAGTGCAGCGATAATCTGTGCACTATTGGAGCCCAAAACGCATTCATTGGAGGATGAAGTCGTGTTTACGCACTAGCAGGATAATCAGTCGTTATCCAGCAAGTTAGCGCACGATTGCTGTGCGATAACTTGCGATTGATAAAGTATGGCGATTACAGCGCACAATTACAGCGCATTGGTGAAGATCTGACAGATCTCCGCATGGGTCGCTTGTTTTGGATTGGTGAATCCACAGGCATCTTTTAACGCGTTATCCGCAAGTGTTGGAATATCTTCCGCTTTCACGCCTAACAAGGTCAGATTTTCTGGGATCTTAACCGCAACAGACAGCTTTTTGATTGCCGCTATCGCCGCACTGGCACCTTGCTCATCGGTCATGCCAGACACATCCACACCCATAGCCTTGGCAATGTCTTTTAAGCGAGCAGGGACGACCTGGGCGTTGTATTCCTGTACATGGGGCAGCAGCAGGGCGTTACACACACCGTGGGGCAGATCGTAGAAACCGCCTAATTGGTGCGCCATCGCATGCACATAACCTAAGCTGGCATTGTTAAAGGCCATACCCGCTAAGAACTGGGCGTAGGCCATTTGTTCACGGGCGTTGATGTCTTGACCGTTTTCAACCGCGTTGACTAAGTTAGCCTGAATCAATTCTATGGCCTTGATCGCACAGGCGTCGGTGATCGGATTAGCTGCAATAGACACATAGGCTTCAACTGCGTGAGTGAGTGCATCCATACCGGTTGCGGCCGTGAGGCTCGCAGGTTTTTTCAGCATGAGCTCAGGGTCATTGACCGACAGCAAAGGCGTAGTGTGTTTATCGACAATCGCCATTTTAATGTGGCGGGCTTCGTCGGTAATGATACAGAAGCGCGTCATTTCACTGGCAGTACCTGCCGTCGTATTAATGGCCACTAATGGCAACTGTGGTTTTGCAGATTGATCTAACCCTTCGTAGTCCTTAATGCTGCCGCCATTGGTGGCAACAAGGGCGATACCTTTGGCGCAATCATGGGGGGAGCCGCCGCCGAGTGAAATCACAAAGTCACACTGATTGGCTTTTAATAGGGCTAAACCCGCTTCGACGTTGGTCACGGTTGGGTTAGGTTGTACGCCATCATAAATGGTGGAGGTAATACCATTTTGACCGAGTTTTTCGGCCACTTCACCGACTAAGCCAATTTTGACTAAGGGTTTGTCTGTCACTATGAGTGCGTGCTTAAAGCCTAAGGTTTTGATGTCACCGATAGCGTCATCCACAGCGCCTTGGCCTAACACGTTGACAGAAGGAATAAAAAATTTAGCAGCCATAAAATCCACCTATTTGCTTGTAAAGATTAAGTTGTGTTCTTTTCTGGTGATCAAGCTACCAATTTGGAGGTAGTGAAAGTGTGAGCTCGATCGAGTTCGGCGCTTATCTGGGGGCAATTTCCCACTAAAGTTGGAACTGGGTAACTAAATTTCGGACTTTTATGACGGGTATTAGTGTTGGCGTACGATATGTTTTTTTTTAGCGTTGTTAGCGCCCCTTGTGATGCATCATTTCTGTGCATTTTTCGTTTACTTTTTATCCCACTTTTTATCCAGAGTTTGACGGCTCAATTGTTAAATCTAACAGAGGTTAAACCTCATAAACACTCTCATTTGTAGCATTAACCCCAATTAATTAGTTTGATATCTAATATTAATTCATGCGTGCTGCTGTGGTTGTGGTAGGGCCGCAAGTCAAAGAAATCTATAGATTTATCTTATTTTTACGGATTAATTCTTTTTTACATAACTAACTTGTGAGCTTTGTCACTGTGCCATTTTAGGTTGATAGTTACATCACTAATCATTATTATGATTGTTAATTGAACGTTCAATTAACGTCGTTCAGAGTATTGAGAGAGTGGTTATTCCTTGAGTATTTATGCCTAAAGCCGCAATGAAATTGATACGCAGACAGCAGCTTATCGATGCGACATTAGCATCGGTTGCCTTGCATGGATTGCAGCACACGACCATCAACAGCATTAGTCAGTTGGCGGGGATGTCGTCGGGGATCATCAGTCATTATTTCAGTGGTAAGCAGGGCTTAATCCAAGCGACGCTGCGCCACTTGCTCGAGCAGTTAAAGCAAGCATTGCTCAATCGAATCCAAGGACAAGTGTTGGCGCCAACAGAGCGCTTAATGATGATAGTTGAAGCGAATTTTACCGAGTTACAGCGCTCACGAAATGTCACTCACACTTGGCTGAGTTTTTGGGCACAGGCCGTCCACGATCCTCAGTTAGCCCGTTTGCAGAATATCAATAGTCGCCGCTTATACAGCAACTTACATTTTTCCTTTCGGCACGTGTTGCCCAAAGAGTTTGCCCTGATGGCTGCTGAGCAAACGGCGGCGATGATCGATGGATTTTGGTTACGCAGCGCCTTAAGTGAAACCCCTGAGCAGGATTTTGTTCAGGCCGAAAAATTATGCAAAACCTTTATCCACAATGTGATAAAGCAGCATGGAGTCAAAACATGTCAGTAGAAGTACAGTACAACTTTATTGCGGGTCAGCTGCTCGCTAACGACAGCGGCGAAACCTTCGACGTCGTCAATCCTGCTACTGGGCAATTGGCGTATCGAGTGCAAGTGGCCGATGAAAAAATTCAGCAAGCGGCCATCGAGAGCGCCAAAAAAGGCTTTGCGATTTGGTCTGCCATGAGCGCCACTGAACGCAGTCGCATTCTGTTAAAGGCGGTCGCATTATTGCGTGCTCGTAATGATGAACTCGCGGCAATCGAAGTGCGCGACACAGGTAAACCTTGGCAAGAAGCCTCAGTGGTTGATGTGGTCACAGGCGCAGATGCTATCGAGTTTTTCGCCCATATTGCCCCTGGGCTTGAAGGCGCGCAGCAGCAAGTCGGTGGGGATTTTTATTACACCCGCCGTGAGCCTTTAGGCATTTGTGCTGGCATTGGCGCGTGGAATTACCCATTACAAATCGCCTGTTGGAAGGCCGCACCTGCCTTAGCTAGCGGCAATGTGATGATTTTTAAACCTTCGGAAGAAACGCCGCTTGGCGCACTGAAATTAGCGCAACTCTTAAGTGAGGCGGGTCTGCCCGATGGCGTATTTAATGTCGTCATGGGTGACGGCAAGGTCGGCGCTTGGTTAACGGGACATCCGGATATTGCCAAAGTGTCCTTCACGGGCGAAGTCGGTACCGGTAAAAAAGTCATGGCCGCGGCGGCAAGTTCATTAAAAGACGTCACTATGGAACTCGGTGGTAAATCACCGCTTATCGTATTTGACGATGCCGATATCGATAATGCCGTTTCAGGTGCCATGCTCGGTAACTTCTATACCCAAGGTGAAGTCTGTACTAATGGGACGCGAGTGTTTGTTCATGAGTCGGTTTATTCACGCTTTATCGAAAAACTGCTCGCCCGTACCCAAGCCAACATTGTGGTGGGCGATCCTATGGCGCCAGAGACTAACTTTGGCGCCTTGATCTCCAAAGATCACCAGCAAAAAGTACTCGATTATATTCAGCAAGGTATCGACGATGGCGCAACTCTGCTCACCGGTGGCACAGCGTTAACACCTGAAAATGCTCCCAATGGTTACTTTGTCGCCCCAACGATTTTCACCCATTGCACCGACGAGATGCGCATCTGTAAAGAGGAAATCTTTGGCCCTGTAATGTCCGTGCTTACCTTTAAAGATGAAGCGGAAGTGATTGCTCGGGCAAACAATACCGCCATGGGCTTGGCCGCTGGGGTGTTTACCCAAGATATCAGCCGTGCTCATAGGGTCATTCATCAGTTACAGGCGGGTATTTGCTGGATTAATGCCTATGGCGCCTCGCCAGCCGAAATGCCAGTAGGTGGGTATAAGTTGTCGGGTATTGGCCGTGAAAACGGTAGCGAGACACTCAAGCATTACACTCAAGTTAAAGCCGTTTACGTGGGTCTGCAGCCCTTAGAAAGCCCATTTTAAGGAGGCATTTTGACTCAGTCATTAGAGCAAAAATATTATAACTACATCATAGTTGGTGCAGGCTCAGCGGGTTGTGTGCTCGCCAATCGCTTGTCAAAGGATCCTAAAAACGAAGTGCTGTTATTAGAAACCGGAGGCAGCGATAAGAGCATCTTTATTCAAATGCCGACGGCGTTATCAATTCCGATGAACAGCCCTAAATATGCTTGGCAGTTTGAGACGCAGCCTGAGCCGTATTTAGATAATCGCAAGATGCATTGTCCTCGGGGCAAGGTGCTTGGCGGTTCATCGTCGATCAATGGCATGGTATACGTTCGTGGTCATGCTAGGGACTTTGATGAGTGGCAGGCGCAAGGGGCGACCGATTGGGATTACAGCCACTGCTTACCGTACTTTAAGAAGGCGGAAACCTGGGCCTTTGGTGGTGATGAGTATCGCGGTGAGTCAGGGCCGTTAGGGGTGAATAACGGTAATCAGATGCAGAATCCTTTATATCAAGCCTTTGTGGATGCGGGCATTGCGGCGGGGTATTTATCGACCGCCGATTATAATGCGGCGCAGCAAGAAGGTTTTGGCCCTATGCACATGACGGTCAAAAAAGGCGTACGCTGGTCAACCGCCAATGCCTATTTACGCCCAGCGATGGCCAGACGTAACCTCACGGTTGTGACCCACGCTTTAGTGCATAAAGTGTTATTGGAAGGACAAACGGCTGTTGGCGTTCGCATTGAACACAAAGGTAAAGTTGAAGATATTCGTTGTAACAAAGACGTGATTTTAGCTGCTGGCTCAATAGGTTCGCCGCATTTACTGCAATTATCAGGCATTGGCGATCCCCAAGTATTGGCCGATGCAGGGGTCGAGTTACAACATGAGTTGCCCGGTGTTGGTCAGAATTTACAGGATCATTTAGAGTTTTATTTCCAATTCAAATGCCTTAAACCGATTTCACTCAATGGCAAGTTAGATCCTTTCAGCAAGTTCTTAATCGGTGCTCGGTGGATTTTAGATAGATCCGGTTTAGGGGCCACGAATCACTTCGAGTCCTGTGGTTTTATTCGCTCAAAAGCGGGTCTGGAATGGCCAGATTTACAGTACCACTTTTTACCTGCGGCTATGCGTTACGATGGCAAAGAAGCCTTTGCGGGTCATGGGTTTCAGGTACATGTAGGCCATAACAAGCCTAAGAGTCGTGGTGCCGTGACCTTAGTGTCGGCAGATCCTAAAGCGCCGCCCAAAATTCAGTTCAATTATTTACAGCATCCCGATGATATTGAAGGCTTTAGGGCCTGCGTGCGTTTGACTCGTGAGATCATCAATCAAGCGCCATTCGATGAGTATCGTGGTGAGGAAATTCAACCCGGCACACAAGTGCAAACCGATGCGCAAATCGATGCCTTTGTGCGTCAATCGGTTGAGAGTGCTTATCATCCTTCTTGCTCGTGCAAGATGGGCACGGATGCGATGGCGGTGGTGGATCCCGAAACCCGCGTGCATGGCTTGCAGAATTTACGGGTGGTGGATTCTTCTATTTTCCCTACTATCCCGAACGGCAATTTGAACGCGCCGACCATCATGTTGGCCGAGCGCGCCGCGGATATGATTTTAGAGGCTGAGATGTTAGCGCCAGCGGACTGTGCCGTTGTGGTTGCCGACGCTTGGCAAACCACACAAAGAAGTACTACGACAAGTTAACGGCGCAAGTTAACGCCATAAGTGCCTGCTCGGTCCGTCTTATCGATGGACTGGCGGCTCAATTTTGAAATGACTCATTAATTGATGACTCAAAAGAGTCATGATTCATTTTGTCTAAAGGGTCGGTTAGCCCGCAGTGAGTGTGCAAATGACCGCTTTCACGACTGATCATCTATCAGGGTTTAACTATCGCGGAGTGTTTTTAAGTAGCGATATTTAAGGCTTGAGGGCAAAACGTTGCCTTTAAAAATGGTTCAGTTTTTATTATTAAATAAAAACATGGAGTTACATTTTATGGGTTTATATCCAGATGCCGACTTATACCCAGTATCGACTGGGACTGAGTGCTCATTATGACTTGGTTATTATCCGCAGGGATACTGTTCACTTTTACCGCGATTGCGTTTGTGATTTACCGTTGGGGCAATATTCGTTGTATCGGCGTGACGCCTGTGCGTACTTTTACCTTTATCGCGATTCTGTTTACCTCAGGCCTTGATGTTGGCTTGATCATGTTTCCGCTGACCGAGTTTGCGGGTTATGCCAATGTGGCGGCGAGTCCTGAATACGGCTTTAGTAATCCGCTGGCGATTGAGTTTGGCTTCTGGGCCTTCTTGATTTGGAGCTTCTACTTTTTAACCTGTTTCTATTTTTGTGTCATCGAACCTAGGGTGAAGTTTTTTGATATTCCTTCGGTTAAGTTCATCAATAATATCGTAATTATTGGCACCTGCGCCTTTACCGCCTATTTGCTATTGAGCAATTTACCTTGGTATTTACCCGAATTAGGCGATGGCGAAACCATAGTCGGTAGCTTCTATTTAATCGTATTTATGGTGATCGCCGCGGCGGTGTATTCCAGCACTAGCATACGTTATGTGCGTATCTTGAGTCTGGCGAGCACCTGGTTATTTTTAGGCCTGATTGCCATCATGTGGGCCAGTGCATTTTTATCGGCTGACTCGAGTGTGGGTGAGTTCTTTACGACCTTCGCCATGTTAGGTGACTACTTCGGCAATATTCAATATTTTGTGTTACCCATCAATGACTACCATGAGTTTTATCTGTTCTGGTGGTTTGCGTGGAGCATTATGATCGGTCAATTTACCTCGCGCTTTGTCGGCGGCATGAAAACCTATCAAGTGCTGTTGGCCATGATGGTGTTTCCGTCTATCCCCATCGCGATTTGGTTCACTGTACTTTATTACTACAGCGCCAATGGCTTAGATACCTCGGGCTTCTATAATCTGGCGATGGTGATTGTGGGAATTACCTTTGTAATTAATTCACTCGACTCACTGGTGCGCCTGTATACCGATAATCTTAATTTGACCATTGAGCGGTTAGGCAAGCTTAAATATGTCAGTTTTAACTTAGTCTTGCTCTGCAGTCTGACATTACTTTTTCAATTAGACTTTCTTCAAATTCAATGGGTTGGTGCAATCGCACTGGGCCTGATCTTTAGCTGTTTTGGTTACATCATGATGACGCAATTGCAAACTGTTCGTGCCATTGAGCGCTCGCCAAAAGAGAACAAAATCGACTTTACTAAAATTGAGCTAGCCAACTAATGGAAAAATTAATAATGAAATCAAAATGTTTTTATCTTGTCGCTGGAGGGTTGTTATTGGTGTCAACAGCGGCCAATGCCGGATTATCGGCCACTGTGACGGCGACGTCGGATTACACTTTTAACGGTGTCAGCCAAACTGACAGCGGCCCAGCGCTGCAAGGCAATTTGGATTATGGTTTTGATTCGGGATGGTATGTGGGTGGCTTTACCTCGAACGTCGACTTTGGGGGGAACGACAGCACTTGGTTGGAACTCGATGCCTATGCGGGTAAGTTTTATCAGCTCAATGAGCAACTGAGTTTCGATGTCGGACTGGCTTATTACACTTACCACGGCGAGTCGTTTTCCGATGAGTACAACTATCCTGAGCTGTATAGCAAGTTAGGGTATGATAGTTCACTGGGTCACTCTGAGGCTAAGTTGACCTATACATGGGATTACTTTGGTTTGGGTGGTGAGCATTACACTATGTTGCTTGGCCATACTGTCAGTGTCGCTGAAGGGCATAATATTCGCTTTAGTGTCGATCGCTCGACATCACTTGATAAGGATAAATGGTCATGGGATGGTGGCAAATCTTTTAATCATTTCCGTATCGCCTATCTGACCAGTTGGAGTGGCTTTGATTTCAGTCTTGCTGCCGAAGATACTAGCATGAACTTAGATACCAGTGACGAGCGTCTAGTGTTGTCGGTATCGCGTCAATTCATGTTGTAACCTCAGGGATTTTGCCTTAAAAGCGCCTCCCGTGGGTGAGTTCAGTCGCGCTTTCTGGTAAGGTGCACTCGTTGCTTAGAATGGGGAGAATGAAAAGAACGATGGAAAAGTACGAACAACTGCTTATTTCGCTGCGCCGAGTGATACGCGCTATCGACATTCATTCTCGCCAGCTGAACAAACACTCAGGTTTAACTGGGCCGCAATTGATGGTGATGCAGAAAATCGCCCAATTGGATGCGCCATTGGCTAAAACCGTGGCGGAAGAAATTACGCTCAGCCCTGCGACTGTAACGACCATTATCGATCGACTCGAGGGCCGTGGTTTAGTGATCCGTCTGCGCAGTGAGACTGACAAACGTAAGGTGCATTTATATCTTAGCGATGCGGGACGAGCGCTGTTACAGGACTCTCCTAAACCGTTACAGGATCATTTTATTAAGCGTTATCAGAATCTTGAAGAATGGGAGCAGAGTCAATTGCTCTCAGCCGTTGAGCGTATCGCGACTATGATGGACGCCGATAAAATTGATGCGGCGCCTATGCTCTTGGTGGGGAAGATCCAAGGGGATGAGTAATCGTTTAGCTCATGCTTTAAATTGATTAGACGTTAAAATCGATTAGATTTTAAAATGAAAAAGCACTGAATCTTCAGTGCTTTTTTGCTTTTAGTTAGATGTCGTTTAGCTGTGCGTCTTTTAGATGCTTAAGCAGCAGGGCAGCTTGTTTTAGCAACAGAGTTAATCAGGATTTCTTGCACTGGCGTATTAGCAAAACCACCGCTGTTTTTTGTCGGTACTATGCTGATTTGATCCGCCACATCCATGCCGTCGACCACTTTGCCAAACACGGCATAACCATAATTACTCGCAGACGCATCCAAATGTGGATTATCTAACACATTGATAAAGAACTGTGATGTTGCAGAGTTAGGATCATCCGTGCGAGCCATGGAGATAGTGCCACGTTTGTTGCTAATACCGACAGCGGCTTCATTCTTGATGGGGGCATCGCCTGGTTTGCTTTTGAGCCCAGTGGTAAAACCGCCGCCTTGGATCATAAAGTTATTAACGGTTCTATGGAATAAGGTGCCGTTATAGAATGACTTATCAACATACTGCTTAAAGTTTTTACCTGTGATTGGCATGTTAGTTAAGTCAATGGCAAGTGTGATATCGCCTTTCGTGGTTTTCATTAAATAACACACATCCGCAGCTAAGGCTGGCGGAGTGGGATCGGGCGTCGGTGGCGTCGGCGTTAAATCACCATCTGTACTTCCTTCACAACCCGTCAAGGCAATGCAGCCGACAAATAGTAATCCTGATAACTTCTTCATTTCATATCCTTATTCTCAATCATCATTGGGGTGTTTTTGCTTTAGCATTCCATGGGAGCGAGCCACTGGCGTATATGCGAGGGCATATCAGGTTCCATGAATTTAATGTTGTTATTATGTTTCTATGCTGTAGCGAGACGAGATGTTGACAGAGGAGAGATAGGCTGTTCAAGTTATAAAACGCAATTGATACAAAGTGTTGCACTGATGTCTGTGGTTAATATGTCACCTGACGTATTTGTTAGTATTAGTCTGAACGCAATGACATAAAAATGACTTACGCTTGTCATGTTATTTCTACCCATTTGCTCTTCACTTATTGCATGCTTTAGGAGCCATGCTTGCCCTCTTGCTGAACGCATGCCCCAATTTAGTGCATTCCACTCTTTATATCCTGATAGCTACTGAGCGCCAACTTAACTGAGTGCTTCTAGTAAGTTACTGATTTTTTGAAAAAGTTTTTTGTTATTTCTCTGAAATATTTATGTCATCTTCTTGTTACTTTTCGTTGGCATGGTTACTGTATATCTAAAGCTATGGATGAGCGGTCGCGGGGGCGACAAAATATGGGGCTGGAAAAGTTGCTGTATTTGCGGGGAGTTGGAGCAGAATTTACTGATTGTTTTGGCCAAAATATCCATATTTCCGAGGTAGACAGGCAAGGTATCTTGACCTGTATGTTACAGGAAAAAAACAGCGTGGCAGGGACTGCCATTGATGCTCCTGCTACAGAAGCGTTATCGAGTGATGCTGGGCTGACCTGTGTCGATACGGTATTGACCGAAGCACTGATCGCGTCGCAAATTGATTTACTGGATGCCCGTCCTTGGACTCAGGTGCTACCTGAATTCCATTGGTGTTTTGTGGATGAACCTTGGATAAGCCTTTGTTTACCGGAAACCTACACCTCAGATCTGAGTGTGGCGATTGAATGCGAACAGGGTGAGTCTATTGTATTCGATGTGCCTTTCTCGGCGCTTAAGTCCATTGGCGATTACCGCATTGAACAAACGCTTTATCTACACTATCGCCTTGATCTTACGCAACTGGGATTCGCACGCCTCGATTTAGCTGAGGCCAAGACCCAAGCTTTCCCTGACAACTTAATGCCCGCCGAGACTGAAGCGGTGAATTTAGCGTCCTATTTCCTGAGCAGCCAAGAGTTTACTAACAACCCTGCCTTAATCAAAAACCAAGACTCATTTGCGCATGCAGCCGACAAAAATGCGAGTGATTTCTCTGTGTTAGGTTTGGGCTTTCATCGCATAGCCTTAAGCTTAAAACATGCCCTATCGACAAGTGCACAAGCGGCAAGCTCTGCGCTAGAGAGCAGTGTGACGGCTGAAGCTGATACCAGCACTTTGTTCTCTGGCACCTTAATGGTGGCGCCGCGGGCCGCCTACCAAGGCGTACTCACGGCTGTCGCCCAAGGTAAACGCCATAAACCTTGGGGGATCAGCGTTCAACTTTACAGTTTGCGCAGCGAGAGCCAATGGGGCATTGGCGACTTTGGTGATTTAGAACAACTGATCGGGCTGGTGGCGGCGCAGGGCGCGGATTTTATTCAACTCAATCCCTTGCATGCCCTCGATATCGCGGCGCCAGAGCATCCGAGTCCTTATAGTCCGTGCGATCGCCGCAGACTTAATCCTCTTTATATTCAATTACAAAGCGTTCCTGAATACCAAGCTCTTGCCACTGAATTTTCAAGCGCTACTTGGGTAGAGGCTATCGCCTTACTGAATCGTGATAATTGGCTCGATTATCCTAAAGTGAGCGAGCTGAAATACCGTGCCTTTGAGCAGTTATATCGCGTTTTTTGTGACACGCATCTGGCGAACGACACGCCCAGAGCGCAAAGATTCCATGAGTTTGTGCGTGAGCAGGGCAGTGCGCTACAAGAGTTTGCTCAAGCGGAATATTTACGTAGTCCTAAAGCGTTTGTGCAAGAGGAAGGTTTCTATCTTTACCTGCAATTTGTGGCTGAAAAGCAGTTACACCTCTGTCAGCTAAAAGCTAAAGAGGTTGGGATGGGGCTGGGATTGATCCGTGATTTGGCCGTCGGTGCAGCGCTGCAGGGCAGTGAAGTACAGGCTAATGCCGAGCAGTTTTGTTTGAATGCCAGCATAGGTGCACCGCCCGATCCCTTTGCACCCCAAGGACAAAATTGGGGCTTAACGCCACTCGATCCTGTGAAGTTAAAACAACATCATTTCAGCCATTTTATCGCCTTGATCCGCGCCAATATGGAAAGCTGTGGCGCCTTGCGTATCGATCATGTGATGGGCTTACTGCGACTCTGGTGGTGGCCGCTGGATAAGCAACTCGGTCACGGTGCCTATGTGTATTATCCCGTCGAAACCTTGCTTGCCATCGTTTGCCTTGAGAGCCAACGTGCTCGCTGTGTGGTGATTGGTGAAGATTTAGGACTGGTGCCACCTGACATTATTCATCGTCTCTACACTTCTGGCATTTATTCCAACGAGTTGTTCTATTTCTGCAAAGACCATCAAGGCTTTAAATCACCGGATCAATATAAGTCTCAAAGCTTAATGATGCTGGCGAATCACGATGTGCCGACTTTAGTCGCTTGGTGGTGTGGCAGCGATTTACACCTGCGTCGGCAGTTATCTCTGTTTGAAACTGACGAGCAGCTAGGCGAGGCGCTTGCTGGGCGTGAACATGAAAAGCAGCAACTGATTTCACTGTTAGTCGCTCAAGGTCTGTTAGCCGATGTGACGATAGCCGAACTCGATATTCAAACCTTGCTCACGGCTTGGATGACCTTAGGAGCTCGCGGTAATAGTGCGCTATACAGCGTGCAACTGTGCGATTTATTAGCCGATCGCCATGCGGTGAACATTCCTGGTACTTGGCTCGAATATCCAAATTGGCAGCGTCGCCTGCCGCTGAATTTAACGCAAGTGTCGACTTCGCCAGAGATACTGCAGCGATTACAAAATATCGCTGTGGCGAGACAGCTACCGAGCTAAATCTAGCACCAGCGAAAGGCTGCCTAAGTCGCACCACATTATGCCATCCCTAAAGATTAGATTATTAGGGGGTGTTATGTGGGTAAAGAGTGCCAATTTGCAAGTTTAATTGACTGATAAACGGAAGAAAAATGATGACTCAAGCCAATGCCTATTTCTACGATGGTGCCGACGTCGCCTTA
Source organism: Shewanella sp. SM87 (assembly GCF_025653705.1). NCBI lineage: Bacteria > Pseudomonadati > Pseudomonadota > Gammaproteobacteria > Alteromonadales > Shewanellaceae > Shewanella > Shewanella sp. SM87. The sequence goes on along the minus strand of NZ_JAKKSC010000034.1, from coordinate 25,531 downwards.
CTTAATGGTCAATACACTGATGTTTTTTCGCTCTTAGGTATGCACAGTGCCAACGAGGGTAAGGCATTAATTGTTCGTTGTTTTTTTCGCAATGCCCTCAATGTGGATGTGATCAGCATTAAAGATGGCCGCAAAGTGGCGAGTCTGGACAAAGTCAACGAGCAGGGACTGTTCGCCGGCACTCTGGGACGACGCGTCAAGCCGTTTCTCTACTTGCTACGGGTGGAATATCCCCTGTGTCAGTTAGATATAGTCGACCCTTATCAGTTTGATTCACTGCTCAATAGTGACGATATTTACCTGTTTGGTGAAGGCAGCGCCGAGCGAGCCTATGAATTTTTAGGTGCCAACTGGCGTCAAACCCAAGGCGTTGAAGGTGTGCATTTTTGTGTGTGGGCACCCAATGCTAAGCGGGTTTCTGTGGTGGGAGATTTTAACCATTGGGACGATACTCGCCATGTGATGCGCCAACATATTGCCAATGGTTTATGGGAGCTATTTTTACCCAATGTGGCTGAAGGTGCACACTATAAGTTTGATTTGGTTTATCAAAATGGTGAGCGCCATACTAAATCCGATCCCATGGCAACCCAAATGGAATGCGCGCCCCACAATGCTTCTATCGTGCCCAAAAAAGCCCACCATAGCTGGAATGATACCGCTTGGATGAGTAAGCGAGCGGCGACTGCTTGGCATAAAGCGCCCATGTCGGCCTACGAAGTGCACTTAGGTTCGTGGCGTCGTAAGGGAGAGCAAGGCGAGCAATATCTTGATTATCAAGACTTGATTGAACAGCTTATTCCCTATGTGAAGGAGCAAGGCTTTACCCACATCGAACTGATGCCGATCAGCGAGTTTCCCTTTGATGGTTCGTGGGGATATCAGCCTGTGGGTCTCTATGCGCCTACCCACAGATTTGGTGATGCCAATGGGTTAAAGGCCTTTGTGGATGCCTGCCATCAGGCGGGGATTGGTATTATCCTCGATTGGGTGTCGGCGCATTTCCCTAAGGATCCCCACGGCTTAGTGCGTTTCGATGGCACATGTCTGTATGAGCATGAAGATCCTCGCAAGGGTACACATCCCGATTGGGATACCCTAATTTATAACTATGATCGCGGTGAAGTGCGCAGCTTCTTGTTGAGTAATGCCTGTTACTGGCTGCGGGAGTTCCACTTTGATGGCCTGCGTCTCGATGCCGTGTCTTCTATGTTGTATCTCGATTACAGCCGCGAGCCGGGCCAATGGCTGCCTAATGCCTATGGTGGACGGGAGAATCTCGAGGCCATCAGTTTCTTACAAATTTTGAATCAACGCTTGTACCAAGCTTTCCCCGGCATTTGCATGATTGCCGAAGAGTCCACCGCTTTTGCGGGGGTGACTAAGCCGACGGATCAGCAAGGTCTCGGCTTTGGTTTTAAGTGGAATATGGGCTGGATGAACGACAGCTTAAGCTACTTAGGCCGTGACCCGCTTTACCGCCAATTCCACCATCATCAATTGACCTTCAGTTTAATGTACGCCTATACCGAGCAATTTATGTTGTCCGTGAGTCACGATGAAGTGGTCCATGGCAAGGGGTCGTTGCTGCATAAAATTCCTGGTGATGATTGGCAGAAATTTGCAACTCTGCGTGCCTATTACGGTTTTATGTGGGGACACCCAGGTAAGAAATTACTCTTTATGGGCTGCGAGTTTGGTCAGCGAAATGAGTGGAACCATAACCAGAGTTTAGATTGGCACTTATTGGCTTACGAGCCGCACCAAGGCGTCCAGCGTTGGCTTAAAGATCTCAATCACTTATATCAAAAAATGCCAGCCTTATCGGTTCAAGATTACGAGGGCGCAGGATTTAGTTGGCTAGATTGTGAGAATAGCCGCGACAGCATTTTTACCTTTGTGCGTTACGGTTTAGCAGGTGATGCGCCGTTAGTGTTTGTCATCAACATGACGCCTCAATTGCACACTGGGTTCCGTATTGGTTTGCCTTTGGCGGGGGATTACCGCGAATATCTTAATAGCGATAGCCAGATATATGGTGGCAGTAACCAAGGTAATGCGGGCACTGTCGTTGCTGAGCCGCTGCCGTGGCAGGGGATGGCGCAGAGCGCGCTGATCACTGTGCCGCCCTTGGGCTGCCTAGTGATAGGGCCTGCAACTGGATTGGCTGAGGCGAACTAGCATGCAAAAGCCCACGGCTGATGATATTAAGCTCAACCCTGACGCTAAAAACTACCCATTTCAAAGCGAAAAATGGGCGTTAGGAGTAGGTGAGCCTTTTCCGCTCGGTGCTAATGTTGAGGGCGATGGCGTCAACTTTGCGTTATTTTCAGCTAACGCCACAGCGGTCGAGTTATGTTTATTTGATGACAATGGCGAGCAAGAAGTCGCGCGTATTGCGTTAACTGAACAAACCCAGCAAATCTGGCATGTGTTTGTGCAAGGGCTTAAGGCGGGGCAACTCTACGGTTATCGCGTTTATGGCTCCTATGAGCCTCAGCTTGGTCACAGATTTAACCCCAATAAATTATTGCTCGACCCCTATGCGCGCCAGCTCGTCGGTGAATATCGCGACCATGAGTCTAACTATGGTTACGAGCTGAACCACATGGATGAAGACTTATCTTTCAGCAAGTTAGATAACGCTGCCTATGTGCCAAAATGCAAGGTCGTGGACATTCGTCCATTAATCGAGATAGCTGCCAAGCAGTCGATTCAGCCCCTTGCGTCGAGGTTTCAGCCCAAACCCCTAGAGCGCAGCATCATTTATGAGATGCACGTTAAAGGCTTTACGGCGGCGCATCCTGAGATTGAACCCCATAAACGTGCCACCTTTGCGGGCTTAGCGACTCAGCCTGCTATCGATTATTTGGCCGAACTTGGGGTGACGTGTGTCGAGTTACTTCCCGTACAGGCCTTTTTCACTGAGCCATTTTTGCTCGAGAAAAAGCTCACTAACTATTGGGGTTACAACAGTATCGGCTTTTTTGCCCCTGAGCCGAGTTATCTGTCATCCGACGATATTGGTGAGTTTCGGGCCATGGTGGATGCACTTCACGGCGCAGGTATCGAAGTGATCCTCGATGTGGTCTATAACCACAGCGCCGAGGGGAGTCGCCTTGGGCCTACCTTTAGTTTTCGTGGCATAGATAATCTCAGTTATTACCGTCTGCATCCGAACGATAAGCGTTTTTACATTAATGATACGGGTTGCGGAAACACTTTAAATATCAATCATCCACGCATGTTACAGCTAGTGCTGGATTCGCTGCGTTATTGGGTAGAAATCATGGGCGTCGATGGGTTTCGCTTCGACTTGGCGGCTTGCTTAGGTCGCGAGGCCTATGGTTTTGATCCCGGCTCAGGTTTCTTCGATGCGCTGTTGCAAGACCCTGTTTTGTGCCGAGTGAAATTAATTGCTGAGCCTTGGGATATCGGCCCCGGTGGTTATCAATTGGGCAATTTCCCCGTGGCTTTTAGTGAATGGAACGACAGATATAGAGACACTATGCGCCGCTTTTGGCGCGGCGATCACAGCATGTTGCCCGAATTTGCTCGGCGTTTTCACGGCTCGGGGGATTTTTTTGAGCACAGTGGCCGTCCACCTGCGACTAGTCTTAATTTTTTAACCAGTCACGACGGTTTTACCCTTAAAGACTTAGTGAGTTATACCCAGCGCCATAACTTGGCAAATGGGGAGGATAACCGCGATGGTCACCAAGAAAACTTTAGCCATCATTATGGGATTGAAGGGGAAACCGAAGATAGCTCAATTCTGGCACTTCGCAGTCGTCAACAACGTAACTTATTGACTACGCTATTTTTATCTCAAGGTGTGCCTATGTTGTTGAGCGGTGATGAGACGGGCCGCACTCAGCAAGGCAACAATAATGCCTATTGCCAAGACAATGAACTGAACTGGTTTGATTGGTCGGCAAAGGGCATGGACACTGAGCTGTTGGCCTTTACTCAACAGCTTATTGCCCTGCGGAAACGTTTCCCGCTGTTATGTGCTAAGCGCTTCATTCACGAACAGTTATTGGCTGAATCCTTAGCCGATATTGGTACTCGATTAGATTGGTTTAGTCGCCAAGGTGAACAAATGACCAAGAGCTTGTGGACCGAATCTATGTGCCGCAGTTTGTCTGTGGTGCTTTCCGGTGATTTAGAAGATCAAGGCAAGCAGCAAGCTTTGCTGTTGATGGTTAATGCCGACGACAATCCTCTCGCTTTTACCCTGCCGACTTTCGAGCACTTGAGTCCGTGGCAATGCCTTATTCATACCCAAACTGAGCCGCTGGATGTTCAGATCTCTGCGACGCGATACTTACTGCAAGATCGTAGTCTCATGCTTTTTCATGCTGATTTTATAGGAAATGAAGGAATTAACTATGAGTGACAAAAGCGAGCTGAGCCCCAATACCAGCGAAAAACCAGTAACACTAGCTCAGTCAAAAGCAGCGAGCAAGAAGGCGCCCGCTAAGCGTCAGACTAAGTCTAAAGCCGCTGAGCCTTGTGAACCCTGCGATGCTTTGCCCGCTTCCTTTGAGCGCCATTTACGTTATGGACTCAGCCGTGGCGAAGGCGTGAGCTGCGAATTATTTCAAGCGTTAGCATACAGCGTGAAAGAACAGATGCTAGATAATTGGCGTCAGACTCGAGTGGATGACAGCCATTTTAAGCGCAAGCAAGTGGCGTATTTATCCCTCGAATTTTTGATGGGCCGGGCGCTAGGTAATGCACTACTGAGTTTAGATTTGCAACAAGATAGCCGTGATGCCTTGAGCAACTATGCGGTATCGTTAGAAGAGTTAGAAGAGGCCGAACATGATGCTGGTTTAGGCAACGGCGGCCTAGGTCGATTAGCCGCGTGTTTCCTCGATAGCTGCGCCAGCATGGACTTATCCGTGACAGGCTATGGCATACGTTACGAATATGGCATGTTCGCCCAGAAGATAGTCGACGGTTACCAAGTTGAACGCCCTGACCGTTGGTTGCGCGAAGGCAATCCGTGGGAAGTGCGCGTGCCGACCCACAACGTGACTGTGCCGTTTTTTGGCCACACAGAATCCTATGTCGATAAACAGGGTCGCAGGCACATTATTTGGGTTGAAACCCAAGATGTGCTCGCCGTCGCCTATGATATGCCAGTTCCCGGTTATCGTAATGGACGGGTAAATACCCTGAGATTGTGGAAGGCCGAAGCGACCGATGACTTTGATTTAGCTGAGTTTAACCAAGGCGACTACACAGAAGCCGTGGCCCGTAAAAACTTGGCCGAGCAGATCACTATGGTGCTCTATCCCAATGATGCGAGCGAGAACGGCAAAGAGCTGCGATTACGTCAGCAATACTTTTTATCCTCCGCCAGTTTGCAAGATTTGCTAAAACGTTGGGTGAGTCGTCATGGTCATGATTTTACGCAGTTTGCCGCTAAAAATGTCATGCAGTTGAATGACACTCACCCTAGCATTGCCGTGCCTGAGTTAATGCGGTTATTGATCGACGAATACGGTTTGGAATGGGACAGTGCGTGGGCGATCACCAGTCAGACCATGGCTTACACTAACCATACCCTGTTGCCCGAAGCACTAGAGCGTTGGCCCGTGCGTATGATGGCGCAAATGTTGCCACGCATCTTAGAAATCATTTATGAAATCAACGCCCGTTACTTAGATATAGTCGCCCACCATTGGCCTGGAAATAGTGAGAAATTGGCGAGTATGTCAATTATTCAAGATGGTCCACATCCCCATGTACGTATGGCGTATTTGGCGATTGTGGCGAGTTTCTCGGTCAACGGTGTCGCGGGTTTACACACGCAACTACTCAAATCTGGGTTGTTTAAGGATTTCTATGAGTTGTGGCCGCATAAGTTTAATAACCGTACCAATGGTGTGACGCCAAGGCGTTGGCTTGCCCATTGTAACCCTGCCTTAGCTAAGTTACTGACCGCCCATTTAGGTCAAGAATGGGTGACAGACTTAAGCCAGTTAACGGCGCTCAATGCCCTCACACAGGACAATGCGTTTATCCAAAAATGGCGTGATGTGAAGCAAGCCAACAAGGTTTTGCTGGCTAAGATGATTGTTAAGGAATGTGGGGTTGAGTTCGATCCGGCTATGCTGTTTGACGTGCAAGTGAAGCGTATTCACGAATATAAACGTCAGTTACTCAACATATTGCATGTGATTCATCTCTATCATCAGATCCAGCAAGGCCACACCGAAAACATGGTGCCACGTTGTGTATTGATCGGCGGTAAAGCGGCGCCCGGTTACTTTATGGCTAAGTTGATCATCAAGCTCGCCAGCAATGTCGCCCACATGGTCAATTCCGATCCTTTGGTGACGCCTTACCTACGTTTTGCTTTCTTACCCAATTACAACGTCAGCGCCATGGAAAAAATCTGCCCAGGAACGGATTTGTCCGAGCAAATTTCGACCGCGGGTAAAGAAGCATCGGGCACGGGCAATATGAAGTTCATGATGAACGGCGCCCTGACGATTGGCACTATGGATGGCGCCAATATCGAGATGTTAGAGGAAGTGGGTTCAGAGAACTTCTTCCTGTTTGGACTCAATGCGGAGCAGGTCTCGCAGGTACGTAACCACTATCATCCGCGTAGCATTATTGACGATTCACCGGCGTTATCTGAGGTGATGAAGTTACTCAAAAGTGGTCACTTCAATCTGCTGGAGCCGGGGATTTTCGATCCCATTATTGCCGCCATCGAAAGTAGCGACGATCAATGGATGACGGCCGCCGACTTTGACAGTTATCGAGTCGTGCAAGAAGCCGTGGCGCGGGCCTATAAAGATCCGCAGGTGTGGACGCAGATGAGTATTCGCAATACCGCCGCCAGCGGACGTTTTTCGAGTGATGTGACGATCGCGGGTTATCGCGATGAAATTTGGAAACTGTAAGGGCTGGGCTCTGGGTTATAAGTCTCTTGTTATAGCTGACTAGTATAGAAGGTTAAGTGTTTGAAAGGAATGCAGTAATCAATGGAAGGAATGGGGAATGCAAGTGAGGAATACTCAGGGGAGTACGGCAGTGTCTGCCGTATCAATAAGCCATTTATGGGCAATCAGTTTGCCGATTTCGGAGTAAGAGCCTATGTCTAATGTTCGTTATATCAGTAATTTAACTCGTGAAACCTATGCGTTGATTTTAGCTGGTGGGCGCGGGTCTCGCTTGCATGAACTCACGGATTGGCGTGCTAAACCTGCACTGTATTTCGGTGGTAAGTTTCGTATTATCGATTTCCCGCTCTCAAATTGTATCAACTCGGGTATTCGTCGCGTGGGTGTGGTCACACAGTACAAGTCGCATTCCTTGATCCGCCATGTGATGCGCGGTTGGGGCCATTTTAAGAAGGAGCTGGGCGAGTCGGTGGAGATTTTACCCGCTTCACAACGCTATTCGGAAAACTGGTACCAAGGCACGGCCGATGCGGTATTTCAAAATATCGATATCATTCGCCACGAGCTGCCTAAATACGTGATGGTGTTGTCTGGCGATCACGTGTATCGCATGGATTATGCTGGGTTATTAGCCGCCCATGCCGAGTCGGGTGCAGATATGACAGTCTCTTGTCTTGAAGTGCCGATTGCCGAAGCTGCGGGTTCGTTTGGGGTGATGGAAGTCGATGAAGAGATGCGCATTTTAGGCTTTGAAGAAAAGCCGCTGCAACCTAAGCATTCTCCGGGTAATCCTGAAATGTGTTTAGCATCTATGGGCAACTATGTGTTTAACACAGAGTTTTTGTTTGACCAGCTCAAGAAAGATGCCTTAAATGAAAGCTCAGATCGGGATTTTGGTAAGGATATTATTCCTGCGATCATCGAAAAACATAATGTGTTTGCCTATCCCTTTAAGAGTGCTTTCCCAAATGAGCAAGCCTATTGGCGCGATGTGGGTACGCTAGATTCTTTCTGGCAAGCGAATATGGAACTGTTATCGCCTACGCCAGCACTGAATTTGTACGATGCGAAATGGCCAATTTGGACTTTCCAAGAACAATTACCACCCGCTAAATTTGTGTTTGATGACGATGACCGACGCGGTATGGCGCTGGACTCGATTGTTTCGGGCGGTTGTATTATTTCGGGGGCGACAGTGCGCCGTAGCGTATTGTTTAACGAGGTACGCGTTTGTTCTTATTCGTTGGTTGAAGATTCAGTAGTGCTACCCGATGTAGTCGTGCTGCGCCATTGCAAAATCAAGAATGCGATACTTGACCGTGGCTGCATTATTCCCGAAGGCATGGTAATAGGTTATAACCATGATCACGACAGAGCCAAAGGCTTTAGGGTGTCCGAAAAAGGCGTGACTTTAGTGACCCGTGACATGCTAGGTTTGCCTGTAGGCTATGAATAGTGCTTTGATCATTAAAGTAAATTGATCATTAAAGTAAAAATGGCTTAGGTATAGGCAGCTTAATAAAAGCTGCACAGTTGAAGTAGCGGGAGTATCCAATTAATTGAAACAACGCATTTTGATGGTCGCGGCTGAAAACGGTGCCCTTGCGGGCGCCAAGGTTGGCGGTATGGCGGATGTCATCCGTGATTTACCCGCCGCTCTGGCGGGTGTTGATTTGTGCGCCGATGTGATCATGCCAAGCTATGGCTTTTTGACTGCGGTAGCGAATCAACCCCAAGATCTGGGTGAGTTAACTGTGGCCTTTGGTGGTCGATTGGAGCGGGTGCATTTGTTTTCCATGCCCCATCCCCATGTGCCAGAGGCGATTATTTATTTGCTCGAACATGCATTATGGCAATCCGTACCTGGGCAGATTTATAGCCAAGGCAGTGTCGAGCGTCCTTTCGCCGACGATGCGACTAAGTTTGCTTTCCTTTGCGCGAGCGTCGCGACAGCATTAGTTACTAGCCGAGTGCCTATGCCGGCTGTGCTGCATTTACATGACTGGCATGCGGGGTGCTTAGCCATGTTAAGAGCATTCGTGCCTGAGTTCAGTGTTCTCAAAGAAATTGAGTGTGTGTTCTCTATCCACAATCTTGCACTACAGGGGATACGTCCCTTAAGCCAAGACTCATCCTCCTTTGCGGCTTGGTTTCCCGAGCTGTTTGCCACTTTGACGCTGGGGCAAAAACAGTTAATTACTGATCCCCGTTATCCCTACTGTGTTAACCCTATGCGCATGGGCATAGTGTTAAGCGACAAAGTGCATTTAGTCTCACCCAGTTATGCCAAGGAAGTGTTGCAGCCCTCCAGACCCGAAGCGGGATTTTTTGGTGGTGAAGGGTTAGAGCAAGACTTACAGGCCAAGGCCAATGATGACAAAGTGGTGGGGATTTTAAATGGCTGTGTATATTCGTCAGTATCGGATTTACCCGCTAAGCCACCTGCGCGTATTCAAGTACCCGAGTTCAAGCAATTGCTCAGTGCGATTGAAACTGCGTTAGTGCAATGGCAGGGGCATCAAACGCAAGTGAGTGGCGTGGACATGATTGCTTTTGCCCGCACTCAAGCCCATTGGCGTCAAGCGATGGCGGAGCAAGTACCGAGTCTGTTATTGACTTCGGTGGGCCGCTTGACCGATCAAAAAGTCTTACTGCTGCGCCATCAATTGCCCTCGGGTTTATCTGTGCTTGAAACCTTACTTAACGCGTTGAAGCAGACAAAACCGACGGCACTGCTGATTTTACTCGGCAGTGGCGATGCATCGATTGCTAAGTCTTTCCAAGCGTTAGGGGCTAAATACGATAACCTATTATTTTTGCAAGGATACAACGAGGCGTTATCCGAAGCACTGTATCAGCATGGCGATCTATTTTTGATGCCAAGCTCCTTTGAGCCCTGTGGCATCAGTCAAATGTTGGCCATGCGCGCGGGACAGCCATGCTTAGTGCATAGTGTAGGCGGTTTAAAGGATACCGTTGAGGATGGCGTTAATGGTTTTGCTTTTAACGGCAATAGCTTAAATGAGCAGGCCGAAGCGTTTCTGCAAAGGTTGGTGCAAGCCATTGCTTGTTTCGAGGGGAAAACATGGCCACATGTGCGTGCTGCGGCCATGGCACAGCGTTTTGACTGGCATTCTATTGCAGAGCAATATCGTCAACAACTCTATTGCAAAATGTAATGTGGTAAGTCCAAAGTGTGATGCGGCAAAAGGAATTAACGCATGATTTCTAAGTGATTCTGCTACACTTGTGGGGGAATGTTAAAATGGTATCAAGCCCCCTCATTTTTGGAGTCGCTCTCTGAGTTATGGATAAAGGTATTCTCTTTCCGTTAGTACAAAATGCGGCTTTATTGCTGGCGTTGGTATTTTTGTACGATGTGATCCCTAAAAAACACCAGCGGCAGTATTTTTTACTGTGGCGCATCATTATTGGGATGCTCATCGGTGGTATTGGTATCACTATTATGAGTACGCCTTGGGTATATTTGCCTGGCGTTTTCTTTGATACCCGTTCGGTTATTCTCTGTATTTCTGGTCTATTTTTCGGTGGTTTACCGACCTTAGTTGCTGTCGTGATGACGGCGCTGTATCGCATCAGTATCGGTGGCGCTGGTATATGGATTGGCGTCGGCGTGATAGTGTCATCCGGGTTAATCGGGGTGATCTGGCGTCAATATCGTAAGTCTCTGTTAGCCAATATTTCAGGTGGAGAAATTTTTCTCTTTGCCTATACAGTTCATATCGTGATGTTGTTGTGGTTCTTATTTTTACCCGATGGCATAGCAATGCCATTGCTCGCCAAAGTGACCCTCCCAGTATTGACCATTTTCCCGATAGCGACTTGGCTATTGAGCCGCTTGTTATCGCGACGTTTTGAATTAGAGCGTGATGAACAAATTCGTCTGCAGGATGATTTCCTTTTTCGGAGCCAATTCAACGCGGGCAATATTGGTATTGCAATAACGGGGATAGATCAAAAGTGGATAAAGGTGAATCCACGGTTATGTCAAATGCTCAAGTATTCAGAAGCTGAATTGCTACGGATGACGTGGGCACAAATTACTCATCCCGATGATTTAGAAGCGGATGCCCTGAAATTTGAGCTTATGCTGCGGGGGGATATCGATAATTACGAGATGGATAAACGTTTTATCGTTAAAGACGGTAGCGTGGTTTACACCCATATGACTGTCGCCTGTAAGCGTGGTGGTAATAATGCCGTGTTGCTTGTTATTGCTGGATATTTAGATATCACCTCACAGGCCATTGCTGACCAAGAGGTGCTCGCTAGCCGTGAACAACTCGAACTGGTGTTAAGCAGTAGCGATCTTGGGGTGTGGGATTGGGATATTCGTAATGATCGTATCGAACGTAACGCCCGCAGCGCCGATATTCTAGGCTGCGATGTTGATATGCTCAACGCTAATAGTCGCCAATGGATGGATGCGATAGTCGCCGAAGACAGGCCTAAAGTGCTGCATTCGATTGAGGCCCATATTCGTGGCGAAACGGCGCAACATAAGATGGAGTACCGCTTAAATACCGTAAACCGTAAGGTGCGGTGGATCCTTGATACGGGTAAAGTCGTGAGCAGAGATGCAAACAACAATGCTCTGCGTATGTGTGGAACCTATACCGATATTACCGACGCAAAACTTATCGAAGAATCCTTAAAGTTGTCGGCACTGGTTTACGATAACAGCTCTGAAGCCATGAGTGTCCTCGATGAAAAGGGCGTGATTATTACCGTCAATGCTGCCTTTAGTGTGATGACGGGTTATCGCGAATTTGAAGTGCGGGACCAACATATTCGGCTGCTTTATTGTGACCTCAATGGCCGCGATTTTTACACCAAAATGAATAATGATATTCGCGAGAAAGGCCAATGGCAGGGGGAAATGTGGCAGCGGCGTAAAAACGGCGAAGAATATGTCATCTGGTTAACCATCAATACCATTAATGACAAAGAAGGCCATCCCTATCGACGTGTTGCCCTGTTCTCAGACATTACCGATAAGAAGCAAAATGAACATCTGATTTGGAAACAGGCTAACTACGATACGCTGACGGGGTTGCCTAATCGGCGCATGTTGTTGGAGTATTTAAGCAGCGAAGTGAAAAATGCCGACCGCAATCGTAATCACTTTGCCTTATTGTTCTTAGACTTAGATTTCTTTAAAGAAGTGAATGACACCTTAGGCCATGCCATGGGCGATTTACTGTTGATAGAAACCGCGAGTCGATTGAAATCCTGTGTGCGTGATGCCGACGTCGTGGCGCGTCTTGGCGGCGATGAATTTACTGTGGTGTTAAGTTCGATGGAAGACCATAAGGGGATTGAGCGCGTCGCCGAGAATATTTTGCGACGAATTGCCGAACCCTATGTGTTAGGGGAAGAAACCGCTTATATCAGCGTCAGTATTGGGATTACTTTATATCCCGATGACTCTACCAGTATTGAAGGGCTTCTCAAGCATGCGGATCAGGCTATGTATGCGGCGAAAGATCAAGGGCGTAATCGCTTCAACTATTTCACCCCATCGATGCAGGAATACGCCAAATACCGCATGCGCTTGATTCAAGACTTACGTCAAGCGGTCGTGAATAAAGAATTTGAACTGCATTATCAGCCGATTGTTGCCTTAGCAACGGGTGAAGTGACTAAGGCTGAAGCCTTGATCCGCTGGCATCATGCGGAGCGTGGTGCTGTGTCGCCTGCTGAGTTTATTCCTGTGGCAGAAGACACCGGCTTGATTGTTGAAATCGGCAATTGGGTGTTCGAGCAAGCCGCTCGCCAGAGTGCGGCGTGGCGTCATGAATTAGGGGTTGAAATCCAAATCAGCGTCAATAAATCCCCAATCCAATTTCGTGATGAAGGCACGCTGCTCAATGATTGGTTGAAGTTATTGCAAGATCTTAATATTACAGGCGCGGGCGTGTGCGTTGAAATTACCGAAGGCTTGTTATTGGATGCCAGTATGGGTGTAACCGAAAAACTACTGGCCTACCGCGATGCGGGTGTGCAAGTGTCGCTGGACGATTTTGGTACTGGCTATTCGTCACTTGCCTATTTGAAAAAGTTTGACATTGATTATCTTAAAATTGATCAATCTTTTACCCGCCATATCGATACCGATTCAAACGATCAAATTCTCTGCGAGGCGATTATCGTGATGGCCCACAAGTTGGGAATGAAGGTGATTGCCGAAGGTGTCGAAACCGATGCGCAGCGGCTAGTCTTGTTGGCTGCAGGCTGTGACTACGGCCAAGGTTACTTGTTCTCAAGACCTGTGCCTGCGGGTGAATTTAGCCAAAAATACTTACAGGATCCGCTTTTAGTCTCCCATGTCTGAGGAGATATTAACTTAGTGGCGATAATTGCCTATAAAAACGCCGCGGATTTTGCTAGACTCCGCGGCCCCGCGTTGGGGCATTGAGTATCACCTCGCATCAAAGTTTTACTACTTAGCTAAAGAGTCCCTATGAAATTTGAAACACTCGGTTTATCTTCTCCTATTTTGAATGCGATAACTGAGTGTGGCTATCAGCAACTCACTCAAGTGCAAGAGAAAGTGATCCCGCTTGCCTTTGAAGGCAAAGACATTATGGCCTGCGCCCAAACGGGTACAGGTAAGACTGCTTCTTTTGCTCTGCCTGTACTTGAAAAGTTGGCGGCTGAGTCTTTAACAAGCGACAGCAATGATAAACCGATTTTACGCGCGTTGGTGATGACACCAACCCGTGAACTTGCGATTCAAGTCTGCGAAAATATCCAAAAATACAGCCAGTTCCTACCACTGAAAACCTTAGCTGTTTACGGTGGCGCCAACATGAATCCCCAGCGTAAAGGGGTAGAGCAGGGCGTTGATATTTTGGTGGCAACTCCTGGTCGTTTATTCGACATTATTGGCCAATTCCAGTTAGATTTGTCGAGCGTTACCACATTAGTGATCGACGAAGCCGACCGTATGCTAGACATGGGTTTTGTGCGCGACATTGAAAAAGTGAAACGCTTAATTGCGCCGCAGCATCAAACCATGTTGTTTTCAGCCACATATAGCGATGCTGTCAAACAACTCGCCGAGAAAATGCTGAATGAACCTCAGTGGGTGAATGTTGCTGACACGACTACCGCATCCACAGTTGTGCAGGAAGTCTATCGCGTTGATAAACGTCGTAAAGCCGAGCTGTTGTCAGAACTCGTTGGCCGCAACAATTGGCGCCAAGTGCTGGTGTTTGCCAGCACGAAAGAAAGCGCCGAGCATTTGTTACAAGAATTAAAGCTGGATGGCATAGCCGCAGGTGTATTCCACGGCGATAAAACACAAGGCGCCCGTAATCGGGTGTTGGAAGAGTTTAAAGCCGGTAAATTGCGGGTGCTGGTGGCGACCGATGTGGCCGCTCGTGGTTTAGACATTCATGCCTTGCCTATGGTGATCAACCTTGAATTACCTTTCCTCGCCGAAGACTATATCCATCGTATTGGTCGTACTGGCCGAGCAGGATTAACGGGTCGCGCGATTTCGTTTGTTTCACCTTCTGACGATGAAATGCTCGCTGAAATTGAAGCCTTGATTGAGCAGAAACTGCCCGTGTCGGTACAACCGGGTTATGAAGAAGGCACGCCTTTGCCTGCCCGTTACCGTGATGTGCCCGCGGCACCGATTAAGCCTATTGGAAAGTGGAGCCATAAGGCGCCGCAGGATCGTACTATTGGTCAGTCTCGTCAAGGGAAGTACGCGAAAGGTAAAGCGCTGGACAGCAAAGCAGGTGCAGAGAAATCCTCTAGCCGTGCTAAGCCAGCTTCTGGCTCAGGTAAGCCGTTTAATGCAACTAAACCTAAGTCGAATTTGGTGAGCAATAAGTCAGGTTTTGGCTCTCGCGCAAATAAGTCAAAATAGGCTAAGTCAAAATAAGCTAAGTCAAAATAAGCTAAGTCAAAATAAGCTAAGTCAAAATAAGCTAAGTCAAAATAAGCTAAGCCCAACAATCAAGGCAAATAAGTGCAAAGTGCTTATTAGTTTAGCCGTCTAACGGTTGCCTAGTTTGTTGATTTGACTGTTGATTAGACTGTTGAATAGTCAGTTGCATATTTTGCTACATAGTCTGTCGCGATTCTAAAAGCGCATCCTCACCGATGCGCTTTTTGTTGAGCTTCAAAGCCAATACTTCTACACTCGAGCGCTAAGCTTTCTATTCGAGCGAGTTTCCTTATGATTATCAAAGCGATTCCCACCAATATCATTACAGGTTTTTTAGGTGTAGGTAAAACCTCTCTGATTAAGCAATTGCTGGCGACTAAACCCGCGGATGAAATTTGGGCAGTGCTGGTCAATGAATTCGGTGAGGTCGGCATTGATGCGGGGTTACTTAATTCCTCCGATAACGGCATACAAATTCGTGAGGTTGCGGGTGGCTGTATGTGCTGCGCCGCGGGCGTACCGACACAAGTGGCCATCAATCAGTTGATTGCGAAAGCGAAACCTGACCGCTTATTGATTGAACCGACTGGGCTTGGGCATCCTAATGAAATCATTAAAGTACTGAGTGCGCCCCATTATCAGAATGTGATTTCACTGCGTAGCACCCTATGTTTGGTGGACGCGCGTAAGATCCACGATCCTCGCTATCGCGAACATGCAAATTTTATTCAACAGTTGCAAGTGGCCGATGTGATCATCGCAACTAAGTCTGACTTGTATGATGCTGAAAATACTAAGTTACTCTATGAATTGCAGACTTATTTAAGCCATATTGAACGTACTGATATTCCTGTAGTGAGCCACTCTAATCAACAGCCTTTACCTAGCGCTTTGCTGGACTATCTTAACCAACTAAGGCGCGTGTCACTCAATATAAATGGGCATGCTAGCGCTGGCCTAAAGCTGGGCAGCCTACCGACGACGGCCCCAAGCTTGTTTCGTGCTGGTGGTTCTCGCTTGAGTGAGTTGAGCCTCTTTGCCGAAGGTGCAATCGAAGCCGCACTTGATTTTGATGATCGCGGTATAGTGCGAAAGCAGAATCAAGGTGAAGGTTGTTTTAGCTGCGGCTGGGTGTTTGAACCGAGTCAAGAATTTGATTTTGATAAATTAATGGATTTTATTCAGCGGCAAGCTCAGTCATCCAACGTTGGGCAAGTGTTGCTTAGATTAAAGGCCGTGATGATCACTACTGATGGAATTGCGGGATTTAACTGGATTGACCATGAGTTTACTGTGGTTGAACTCGATGACACCTTAGATTCCAGACTAGAAATGATTACCATGGACGACGTCAATTGGAACGAGATTGAGCTGCAGTTGATTGCTTGTCTTAGCTAACAGAGTTCCCCATCACTCTTTATTACAGGTGTGAGCATAGGTAAGAGGGGTCAGATTTGGTGGGAATAGTAAGGCCGGCTCAGTAAGGCAAGGTCACGCGGTATTTTTGGCCGAGTGTCGTGAGTGTGCCATTTTGGATCATCTCCTCGAAGAAGCTGTCAAAACGAATTCTTAGCGGATCAAATTTAGCTTGTTTCGGAAAAGCCATAAAGCCGTCTCGCACATCGATTATCGGCATGATTGGCGTAATTGCTTTAGGGATTTTGATTTGGGCGAGCACTGCATTGGTATTGCGACTATTGGTGGCGAGTAAATCTAAATCACCCCGCGAAAGCCGTTCTATGCCACTTTTAATATCGACAAATTCATTGATATTTAATGATTTAGTTTGTTCAGTAAACCGTGTGCCATAACTCCAACCCTGCATTTTTCCAATCCGTTGCGTTTTAATACTGGCATAGTCGCCATTCCACACTATTTCATTGTCTGCCCGAGCATAAAACACCATATCATCGCGGTAAAATGCCTTCGCCGCAAAAACCAAGTTGGCATTACGTTCTGGGGTATCGTAGGGACCAATAAGAATATCCGCTTGGCCACGTTCAACCATAGAGATAGCGCGGCGCCATGGGGTAATTTGATAGTGAATGTTCACACTTTGCTGCTGGGCGAAGCGATTCAAAATATCGACACCTAAGCCGGTATATTCGCCATTGGCTTGTAGTTCAAAAATTTGACTGAAACTCGAACCCACTGCGAGCAGATCTTTGGCCTGTGCAGTCAAGCAAAGGCTGCTGAGCACCAAAAGGACGACTTGTGCAAAGCCTTTGCTGAGTATCATGGCATTCCTTGTGTGGTTTGAATGCGGAAGGTTAGAACACTGTCTCTCGTAAAAGCGGCGATATCGTTATGCAATTCACTAGGGTTAAGGTTAGCAAATTTTACTCAGATTTGATTGCACGTTAACATTTTAATGTTTTGAAATAAATGGAAGATTAATCGTAAGGGCATTAAGCCGTTGATCTTCAATCGATACATCATCCTATCCCTCAGCCTGCTTAGTTACGCCTAAAAGTTTCAATTTGTATCGTTTGTAAGTGAGAATGAGAAATGTATTTTAGTTATGCGTTTAAATCAGTTAAGGCCGAATAAAGGGGATTGCGGTATGCTCTGCCATTGATTGATTTATACGCCAATGCTGGGCGGTTTATTTGAGCGGGATGTTATGAAGCTGCAGGAAATAGATAAAACCTTGTATCGTAAAAATATGAATTTATTCATTGTGATTCTAGTTGTTAGCTTAGTCGTGTTATCGCTGATTTTTGGTACTGGACTCATTGCGCTGTTTGGGGCGACGCCTGTGCCAGGTGAGCCTACAGGTAATTTCCATTTGAATCTCTTAGGGGTGATTTTCAGTCTGGGTCTGTGTAGCGCAGTGATTTACAACTTGAAGGATAAATCCTTCTTCAGCGAAATTTATTATGTGTGGCAATTAAAGCAACTCCATAATCGTATCTATCGCAAGTTGATAAAGATTAAAGCCGCTGCGGCGCAAAATGATGTGAATGCTTTGATTATATTGCTGTTTTATTACACTAGTTTAAGGCAAGTGTATGAGCTCGATGACAATACGCTAACCTTGCCGGCGCTGACTCAAGATCTCAATCGTTTGAATGCACAAATCGAAAGCCTAGGCTTATTGCTGTCGCCCGAACAATTTACGCCTGAGTTGCTGACAAGATCTTTCTGATACTGATGAGGTAAGATGAGGATCGCTCCTCACCTTGCCATCATCTAGCCCTTATCTTGTCTTTGTCGTCCTTGCCCAGAATGAGGTCAGCGAGTTTCACTTAGGCGGCTTGCTGGGCTCTTTGTAGTGTGAGTAACCACTTACCATAGATGTAAATCCCTACCGCTGAGATAGTCCCTATGGCGGCGATGATGTACCACGCCATGCCAATGTTATGGCTGTGGTATAGCAGTTGGGTGAGATCGTGTGCGTTTTCACCTGTGTAACTCACCAAAGTGGTAAAGGCTTCACCTTGGGGAATGGCGCTGACCTCAGTGCTATTCATGCCGCGCTCTAGCAATAAATCCCGTGAAAACAATTCCTTTGATGCATAAATCTCGTAGAGTTTAGGGCCAAAGTAGCCTTCTAATCCCCAGCCGATCCCTTGGGGCAGCATCACAAATCCTAAGTACATGGCTTTTTTGCCTTCGGGAGCAATATTACCCATAAACTCGTTTTTCTTCGGGCTAATCATCATTTCGCCAATGGAGAACATGGCAATCGCGAATACGATAAACCATGCCGCATGGAAAGCACCGATAAACACAAAAGCTAAAATACTCAGCAAACAACCAATAAACATAGCGGTAGTAATACGGTATTTAGCCGTCAGCGCCGCAACGATAAAGCAGCAGGTCATGATCAGGCCCGCATTGAGGTTTAGCATGCCCTCGGGCATCACCTTAGTGCCTTCGTTATTGAGGCCAAGCCAAAATTGTAGAATGCCGTTACTGGTGCCTTCGCTGCCAAAGAGAGAGGTGACGATTACGCTGGTATCGACCCATTCGGAAATATGGATAGGCAGCACATCGAATAGGGCATTGAACAAGAACCAAAATCCTGAAAAAACGAGCATATAGTAGATCACAATCGGCTTTTTCAGCTCGCGCCAAGCATCACGCCACAGGGATTCTTGTTCGACTTCACCCGATTTTATTTGCTTATTGCGTTCCAGTCGCTCGGCTTTACCAGGCTCGGTATAGGTGAGTAAGAATAAGAAGTTGAGTGAGATAATTGCGGCGCAGGCGAAAAATACATTGTCCCAAGACAATTGGCGCATATGCACAGCAACCAAGGGCCCGAGGAAACCGCCAATGTTTACAACTTGGTAAAAAATGCCCCAAGCCATTGAAGTGTTGTTGCGATTAGTGGACAGCACTAAGGTGCCTTGAATGCCCGGTTTAAATATCCCTGTGCCTATGGCAAGGAGTAATGCACCGACAAGGAAGCCCCAAAAGCTGGGGAAGAATGCCATGACGAGATAGCCAAAGATTTTAATGATGGTGGAGCCGAAGATGGTTTCTTTGTAGCCCACTCGGTCAGACATGCCACCGGTGAACACGGGCACAAAGGTTTGCATGATCGCCCAGAGGGAAATAATAATGCCGTAGTCACTCAGGCTGATCCCAAGGCCGCCCGCAGACTCTGGCGCTTTAGCGTACAGCCCAGCACTGGCTTTAACACCGTAGTAGGCGATACGCTCGACTAACTCCATACCGCCAACTAACCAAAACACATAACCTAAGCTAGTAATGGAGGCCCACATGCCGAGCTGTTTGACTTCTCGCAGATCGTTGCCTGCATTTGGACTATTCTGACTCATGTCCTTCCCTTATTATTGTTATTGAATTTATTTCTGTTTAACCCATTAATTATCAAAAGCTTAAATTTATAAAGTTAATGATTTCATCTTGCTTAAATACGTTAATGGGCTTGCTTGAACGGATACTTTACCTAATTCGGCCTTAAACACCAAAAAAGTAGCAGAAAATGATGAATTAACCCACATCTGTTATTGAACTGTACTGAGTTTGTCATTTGGCTGAAATTGGACTGTTTCTGCTTAAGTCATTGTGATAATTAATCTTTATTGTTAATTATTCACAATGAACATGCTTTGAGTTCTCGCTATTTTTAGGTACAATCCATTGTCGCATTTTTGTTCACCCGATCATTTTTCTAGATAGATACGACTCTAGCCCCCCCTTTTTGTGAGAAACGCTAATGACAGCAACAACATCTAATCATGCTCCTGCGGATATGAGCTTGCTCGAGGAGCCGATTGCGAAGCTTTTTTGGCGCTATACCATACCCACCATAGCCTCTATGTTGGTGACGGGCGTATATGTGACAATTGATGGCATCTTTGTTGGCCACTATTTAGGTGAAACAGGGCTGGCGGGGATGATGCTAGCTTACCCTGTAGGTGCGATTTTATACGCTATTGGCGCCATGATAGGTATGGGTAGCGCGGCATTAGTGTCAATCAATCTTGGCCAAGGTAATGTAGTCAAGGCCCGTAAACTACTGGGTAATGCCTTTACGTTATGTTTATTAACGGGATGCTTTTTTGCCCTTGTTGGTGGGATATTCTCGCGAGATATTTTGGTTGCCCTTGGGGCGCAAGGGGAGATGCTCGAAAATGCTAACGAATACTTATTCTGGTATTTTGCACTGTGTCATTTCCCCATAATTTCAATGACCTTCACCACACTGCTGCGTAATGATGGCAGGCCATCCATGGTGACTTGGGTGCTGATTTTGGGTGGTGTATTAAACACTTTCTTAGACTGGCTGTTTATTGTGGTTTTCCCCTTTGGTTTAGCAGGTGCAGCGATTGCGACTATGTTGTCGCAGGCGATAACGGGGCTTTTGTGTTTACAGCATTTTTTCAGTCCGCGCACTCAGCTTAAAATCACTTTTGAGCAGATGAAGCTCAAGCTCGATAATTGCCTTAATATAGCCCGCGTTGGTTTCCCCAGCTTTTTGATGAATCTGTATTTGTCGATAGTGTTAACCCTGCATAATACGGCTTTTTTGTGGGTTGGCGGTCCATTACATGTGGCTGCCTATGGTGTGGTGAGTTACACAGAAGCGTTTTTCTATCTGATTTTTGAGGGCATTGCGCTTGGTACTCAACCTATTTATAGCTTCAACGCGGGAGCTGGGCGTTTTGACAGGGTTAAACAAGCGCGCAATATTGCCTTTGGTATGACGTTACTCACCGCAGCTTTAGGTTTAGCGCTGATTTATTCTCGCCCTGAATGGTTAGTGTATTTGTTTGCCGGTGATAATCCGAATTTAACACCAGTGGCGATTGAAGGTATGCGCTGGTATTTTTGGGGCTTGCCTATGGAAGGCTTAATCTTAGTCGGTGCGAGTTTCTTCCAAGCGATTAACTGTTCGAAACAAGCTTCTATGCTGACGGGCGCTAAGCTTATTCTTATCGCTGCGATCATCTACTGCTTTGCATGGGCGTTCGGCGTGATTGGTGTGTGGGTGTCGCTCGCGACCTGTAGCACTATCTTGACGATATGGATGTTTTACGCCATGAAGCGAGTCGAGGCACGTTTGCATTAATCCTTGCTTTGGGCTGTATTGGTTTCGCCTGATATATTGACAAGACAAGGGGCGAGGCAAGTAACCTGTAGCTGTGGCATAAGTGTTTAGTTTTACGTAAATTTTACAATTGGGGCGATTAATGGCCCCGATTGTAATTGCCCACATATCTTTCGTCGTTAAACATGACTTAGGGCTAGCGTGGGATGATGGCCTCTGGTACATTTCGCTGGTTTAATCTGCAATCAAAAATGACTTATCCAAGCGTGCTGTTGAGCCGAGGCTATAGCCCTCAATTAACAGACTGAGTTCGCTTAGGCTTTTGGGTCGATTGATTGTTGATATGACTGGGTATTGAGCCGAATGACTCGCTCGTTGATTTTAGTAATTTATGTTTTATGAGGCCCTTATGCGCACCACTGCAGTCATTTCTATGCTGTTGCTTGGCGTGTTAACGACAGTTAATGCCAGTGCCAAAGAGAATGAGTTAGTGTTTGCCAGCGACTTCGAAGGCAATCGTTTATCTCAACCTTGGTCGTGGATCATGGGTTGTCAATTTGAAGGCGCTGAACCTCACACAGGTGAAAGTGCGCTGCTTTGCGTCGAAGGCAATAGCAGTATCGTCAGTAAGTACCCTATTTCTGAAGCGGGTCTATTAGAGTTTTGGGTCAAAACCCAGAATACTCAAACCCAATATCGAATCAATGTATTGACCTCTCCGGTATTAAAGCTCGATGCCCAGTGGCAGCATGTTGCTTTAATCGATATCACCCCTGGGGCTAACGAATATTTAGCACACCGAGTGTCTATTGATGATCCGAGTCGCCAATATATCCGTCTTGATATTGAGGCCATTAATGGCCCTATCAGTTTGGACGATTTGAGCTTAGGTAAAATTCGCCTTGATATGGCCCTGCAAAAAAATGAGCAGAAAATTATCGGCGGGATTTTAGATAAGCTGAAAGCTGATAAGAATTACGAAGTGCAGTCTGAGTCATTTCGTACTTTAGGTAAAAATTATGCCGCCCAGCTCGAGAGCCAAAGACAATACCTCGAGTACTCGAATGCTATTTATTCAAGTATCACCTTTGTGTTGGCGACGTCTGAGCGCAATAAAATGTCTAACCCTATGGGATATAACACCTTTAGGTCGGTTTTAACTGACGCTAAACGTGTGGCATCGCCTCTCCAACAGGCGCGTTTAGGCTCTATGGTGAAACCCTTTGGTGACTTAGCTACTGCCACCTTAAACGTGGTTAGTGCCGGTGCGTATTCCGCCTTTGCCGAACCCTTTAAGTCATTCTTAGCTGCGACTTTTGATCGCTCTAATTATGACAACAGTGACTTAAGCCGTAGTGATAAAAAGTTTGCTGAAGAAAATGGCCTGAAAATTTATCAGCAGGCCGAACGGTTTATGTCTGAAATCGAAAAAGAACTGCAACAAGTCACTGCACTCGACAATGATTTAGTCAGTATGCAGAAGAACTTAGATAATTTCCGTAAGGATCTCGACAAGCATCTGCGCAGTTACTTACAGCATGCCAGTATTGCCCGTACACCTGAAAATTACAGCCGAGTGATGAGTAAAGACGAGCAGGCACGCGCGCTGGTGATTGCTGAGGCGAGTGCCAATATCAGTGCTAAAGCTGAGGCGCTATTGGCTTCGAACAGCAATGCAGAGTTAGTGCAGTACATGATTAAAACCACTGAGAAGATTGATGAATTTCAAGAGTTCAAGGAACGTTTTAATCAGATCACTTCGGCCATGCTGACCTTCTACGACAAATTTGAGCGCTCAATTGCCGCCGAGCAAAACCCCTTTACCGATCCTAGCGATCGCGCCGTGTGGGAGCAGCACGCCAAAAGCGCCCGTAATTACATTCGTCAGTCGAAAGAAGCATTCACCAAAGCGTTTATGTAAAGGATTGTTGTAAGTAAGTGGTAGTAACGGCCTAAAATTATGGCGATTTTTCTATTTTAGATTTGGAGTTATCAAGGATAAAACAGGTAGTCAGAATCATTTCTGTTAGTGGGCAAGGATGATGAGTAAACCCTATACAACAACTCGGTTTGACACAGATACCGCCACAATGGCGATATTTGATCCCGCGGCATTAACTCATCGCTGTGAAGATACGGCTGATTGGTGGTCTGTGCCGAGTGACGAAATTTTGGAAATCAATCAAGGTCATGTGCTATTCGTAGGACTTGGCGCCGATGGCTGTTATGAGGTTGAAATTTTCCGTAAGCTAGGTGAGGCTGGGCTCAATTCGAATTATCTCTCTGCAAACTTAACAGTATTGTCAGGGTGCCTGTATATTGGCGCCGCCGAGCAAGTTCCAGCAGGAGATCTTGGGCCTGAAACAACCTATGGCGGCGCTTTAATTTATGCTGTGCGAGGGAATATTGAGGTGAGAGTGTATCGGCTTACACCCCATAAACTGGTGGTTGAATATGAGTCAACCTCAGAAGATGTACTAAACGAGTTTACGTCTAGCCCATTACTTTAAGCGGCTTATTTATTTGCAGTCTATTTATCTACCCCAGTAAAAAGCCGCCCCTTTATTAAATAAGAAGCATCACTGAGGGCTCGATTAAAATATCCTTATTTTAGAAGGTCACAGTTGCAACAATGCCAATCTTAACTCCCCATTGCACTGTTCGTTTAGCTAAAAGCGATTCCAACAAGTGAGCTAAACAGAATGATAAAGCTAAAACGATATCAAGTGATTACCCATCAAACTTTATAAAAAACCGCTACCGCAAAAAAGCAAATTCCTATAGCATCATTCATACCCATTTACACGGATGTGGCAGCGGCCAAGTCCAACACGCGATTTATGCCCTGCAAACAGCGCAGCGCATAAATACTAAGACGTTAGTTGTATTTGGAAAATCACATTATTCTGAATTTCTATTACTGGGAAAGTTATGAGCATTGAATTATTGGAAGCAATCGAAGAATGGAAGTTGGAAGCTAAGCTGGAAGATAGTGAGAGATATTTTTACCACACTAGAGTGGTTTCTCGCATATTAAAGGGGCAAAAACTATACATTGTAGGCAGAAAAGGAACAGGGAAAACAGCAATAAGCGAGCATTTAGTTACCCTTTCAGAACCTAATTTTCTATCAGTAAAGTTAACTTTTAAAAACTTCCCGTTTAACAAATTGTATGAGCTTCAGGATACAGGTTTCACCAAGCCAAACCAATACATCACACTGTGGAAATATGTGATTTATTCAACTGTGTGTAAGCTCATGGCGAACAATCAGTCCATTGACTTAGAAACACGCCAAAAACTTCAGAAAATATTTAACGATGATATTGAGCATGCATTACCTAGTGCAATAGAAAGGTGGACAGGCGTTAAATTTGATATAAAAATTCTTGGTAGTGGCATAGGTTACGGAAATAACAAAGAAACTATTGAATATGTTAATCCTGACTGGACACAACGTGTAGATATTTTAGAAAAATTTCTTTCACAGCAAATTGGGGCTGATAAATATCTGGTCATGTTTGATGAGTTAGATGAGGATTACAAGGATATAATGTCGCTAGAGAAGCACAAGCAATATACAGAGTTATTAACTAGCTTGTTTAAAGCTGCTCAAGATGTTAGAGCGAAATTTCCAAAACATAAGTTCTATCCAGTTGTTTTTATTCGTGACGATATATATGACGTAATGCAAGATCCGGATAAAACAAAGTGGCTCGACTATAAAATTGACTTGGAGTGGGACGAAGCATCAATAAAGAATATGTTAGCATTTAGATTGTCAAGAGCTGACAACAAACATGGTCAAGTGAAAGAGTTTAACCAGATTTGGTCGGAGCTTTTTGAGCTTGGCGGAGTAAAATATGGCGATCGGCAGCGAAAAAGTATGAGCCCATTTGATTATATTACTAGGGTCTGTTGATCTTTCGAGAGTAATTTTTAGACAGCATGGCAAGACGTTATAATTTGCTTCGCCAAAAGTAACCATAACCTCAAGCCATGCCAAGACTTATGCTAACCGATGCACGCTGGGAAAAGCTATTTCATTTAATGAAAAGCACAGGCCGTGTTTATGACAAACCTGAACATAGACAAACATTCGAAGGTATTCTTTACCGCCTTAGAACAGGTATCCCTTGGCGAGATTTACCTCTAA
>NZ_JAKKSC010000033.1:0-48435 GCF_025653705.1 Shewanella sp. SM87 | reverse complement strand
GTTTTATAAGCAGCCTTAGACAGAATATCGACACTTGATAAAGTTTGAACTCAAACAAAGAAAATCAGCTTTCCGAATTATTATTAGCGTGAGCCAGTGATGGACACGGTAATAAACAGAATTTGCTTGGTGACAATAGCCTTGTGGAACCACCTGATCCCATCCCGAACTCAGAAGTGAAACGCAAACGCGCCGATGGTAGTGTGGGGTCTCCCCATGTGAGAGTAGGTCATCGCCAAGCGCCTAATTTAAATAATCTTAATTGATTAGTATAGAATTGCTGATATGGCTCAGTCGGTAGAGCGCATCCTTGGTAAGGATGAGGTCCCCAGTTCGATTCTGGGTATCAGCACCATTACAATCTAGTGTTTAATCCTAGAATAAAGAATTTGCTTGGTGACAATAGCATTGTGGAACCACCTGATCCCATCCCGAACTCAGAAGTGAAACGCAAACGCGCCGATGGTAGTGTGGGGTCTCCCCATGTGAGAGTAGGTCATCGCCAAGCGCCTAATTATCTCATTGAGATGTAACCAAGCCAGCTGAATAAGCTGGCTTTTTTGCGTCTGTAATCTGAACATTCTTTGCACTAATAGCAATGCTGCCGACTGTAAGTATTGCTATTAGCTTTGTTGGCGAGTTTTTTCTTCCCCTCAATACACAAGCTTTGCTTCCAGATTTTTCACTATTAATCGATAAAAAAAAGCAGCCAGAAGGCTGCTTTGAGGTGGTACTTTTGCATTAGTTTCGCATTAGTTTCGCATTAGTTTCGCATTAGGTTGCTTAAGCTTCTTTAAGCCACTGGGCTGCACGTTTAGCGAAGTAAGTTAAAATACCGTCTGCGCCTGCGCGTTTAAAGCAGAGTAGGGATTCCATGACGATGGCTTTTTCTGCTAACCATCCATTTTGGATTGCAGCCATATGCATGGCGTATTCACCACTGACTTGATAGGCGAATGTTGGTACTGCAAGTTCAGTTTTAACGCGATGCACTATATCTAAATACGGCATACCTGGCTTAACCATCACCATATCGGCTCCTTCTTGGATATCGAGTGCGACTTCATGCAAAGCTTCGTCACTGTTCGCTGGATCCATTTGATAGCTATGCTTATTTCCACCTTTGAGGTTACCCGCTGACCCTACGGCATCACGGAATGGACCGTAGTAGTTTGAAGAGTATTTTGCCGAGTAAGCCATTATTTGGGTGTTGACGTGCCCTGCCGCTTCTAATGCTTGGCGAATCGCGCCAATACGGCCATCCATCATGTCCGATGGTGCAATGATGTCTGCTCCAGCATCGGCGTGTGACAGTGCTTGCTTCACTAAAATCTCGGTGGTGATATCGTTAAGGATATAACCTGTTTCGTCTATGATGCCGTCTTGACCGTGAGTGGTGAAAGGATCTAGTGCCACGTCAGTCATGATTCCGAGCTGTGGAAAGGCTTTTTTGAGCTCGCGCACCGCACGTTGCACTAGGGCATCAGCGTTATAGGCTTCTTCTGCCATTAACGTTTTTTTCTCTGCAGGTGTCACAGGGAAAAGTGCAATCAATGGGATACCTAACTCAACCAGTTCTTCAGCTTCTTTCAGTAGCAAGTCTATCGAGTAGCGCTCAACACCGGGCATAGAGGCTATTTTTTCACTGCGATTAGTGCCTTCTAGAACAAACATTGGGTAAATCAAGTCATTGACCGTTAGATGATTTTCGGCCATGAGGCGACGGCTAAAATCATGTTTACGCATGCGGCGCATTCTACGCTGAGGGAAGGCACTGGTAATGATATTCACATTTGACTCCTAATTAGGTACTGGTCTTGCTTGATCCGACAAATACAAGCTGACTTGATTACGTCCACCGTTTTTGGCTTGGTAGAGGGCTTTATCTGCTTGTTCTAGTAATTTAGTACTGTGTTGATCGTGGGTCACTATATTGGCACTGACTCCGATACTGATAGTCAAAGGTATCGCTTCACCTTCCCATTCAAAATGAATAGAGGCAACAGCGTCTCTTATTGTTTCAGCAACTTGGAGAGCACCTTCTGCAGTTGTATTAGGAAGGATGATAGCAAATTCCTCCCCCCCAAAACGTGACACTAGATCCGTTGGCCGTTTTAAATGCTGCTGTAATGTTTGAGCTATTGTACGTAATGCTTGATCGCCTGCAAGATGACCGAATCTGTCGTTGATCAGCTTGAAGCGATCTATATCAAGCATTAACAGTGCTATGGGAGTTTCTTGCCTGCGACTGATCCGGCTTTCAGCGATTAAACGTTTATCAAAGGCACTGCGGTTTTTGACCCCAGTTAAACTGTCGATAGTGCTTTGTTCAGTGAGTTTTTGGTTTACTTCATGCAATTCTCTGAGCGTGATTTCAAGCTCTAAGGTACGTTCTTGTACCATTTGTTCGAGTTTCTCATTGCTCTCGGCTTCCGCTTTTAGGGCTTCTTCCCGCGCACTACGAATTTTCTGTGCTTGTTTCAAGGCTTCTTGCTGGATACGTAGTTTAGCTTTGCGCTCATCGTTATAGCGGATGGCGAGCACCAGAGACATGAAGATAATTTCAAAAGTCAGCCCAAGCATCACAGGCGTTTGCGGTTTTAAATTGAGGTCAATCACGCTGAGATAAAGCAAGCTACT
The DNA here is from genome assembly GCF_025653705.1 of Shewanella sp. SM87. Taxonomy (NCBI): domain Bacteria; kingdom Pseudomonadati; phylum Pseudomonadota; class Gammaproteobacteria; order Alteromonadales; family Shewanellaceae; genus Shewanella; species Shewanella sp. SM87. The sequence goes on along the minus strand of NZ_JAKKSC010000033.1, from coordinate 45,795 downwards.
GATGCAGGCGCCTGTCAGCATACTCACCCAGCCAATAGTGTACATACGTGCCAGTTTATGGCCATTGATAGCCTGAGTAATGGCAAAGACCATCAGGACTAGGCTGAGTACTGCAACGGAAATGATCTCGATATAGAGCGCCGTTCCATATTGGATAAATGGTGTGGCGAGTCCAACACAGAGGATATACACAGCACTATAGCGACAAGTGAGTAACATACGGCGGTTTAAATATTTGAGCTGTAATATTTTTTCAGTAAACATTAACGCAAATGCCATAACGATTGGCAGTAAAAACGGCACCATAACTTGCTGCAATAGCGGCCAGTCTGGCCAGAGGAATCGGAAGGCAAAACCGTTAATCGTGGCAACGAGTAAGGTCATGCTAAGGACATAGCCAGAGTAATAGCTGTAGCTGAATGAGCCCGATGCTATGGCGATAAAAAGGCTAAAAATGCCAATTGCGGCAAGTACACCAAGTTGGAATCCATGCTCAACGGCGGTAGATTCGGCAATTTGAGCTAAGTCATTAGAAGACCATAGGTTTAATGGTACTGCAGCACTACCTTCAGTTTGAATATGCAGATAGAAAGTATGGGAGTCATCTGTGTTGATCTTGAAAGGATATAGGAAAATATTGCTCAAGAATGGTCGATCCTCATAGGGGAATATATCACCCATCAGCACAGTATTCATGAGTTTATTATTGACTAAATGGTAGATAGTTACCTTGTCTAACAAAGGGTTATCTAGCGCTAAAATGCGCGAAAGTGTTTCGTCAGGGCTGGTTAAGCTGAAACTGAGCCAAAAATCATGGCCGCTGAGTTTTTGAATGTCTTTATTGGTAAAGTTATGCCAATCAGTTTTTGGCAAAGCTTGTATTTCGGCCAGTTCTTTTGCTGGTGTAGGGTGGCTGACCATTAACCAAGGCGTAAGGTTTAAAGGTGTCGTGGTTGACTCGTCAATGCTCAATAGGGTTGCCAAGGCCTGTGTTGGGTATATCCATAGCCACAGCAAGAGTATGAGTGGCATGTTTTTGTTAAGCATGGATTCGATCCAAATTAAAAAACGCTAAGCTATTTTGGTAGCAACGTTTTGCAAACTCATCCGCATCTTCTCCGCGTAGGTTTGCAATATAATTTGCGATATAAGGAAGGTATTCGGGCTTGTTTTTGCTCGATTTAGGCTTGGGCCGCATACTACGGGGGAGTAGGTAAGGGCTATCTGTCTCGATTAAAATGCGATTCTGCGGAATAAAGGGAACGAGTTGCGCTAGTTCTTGGCCGCGTCTTTCATCGCAGACCCAACCTGTTATGCCTAAGTGTAAATCTAGGTCAATATAGGCTTCCATCTGTGTGTGAGTGCCAGTGAAACAATGCAAAAGCGCGCCACTAAGCTGTGGGCGATATTCCCGCAGGATAGCAATAAAGTCTTCGTGGGCATCGCGTTCGTGCATTAGCACCGGCATTTGCAGTTCAACGGCTAAGGCCAGTTGGGCAATAAAAGCTTGGCGCTGGATAGGTCTCGGGGAGAAATCACGATTGTAGTCTAAACCACATTCGCCAACGGCAACCACTTGCGGTGCGTGACAGAGTTCAGCTTGTCGAGCGTTTGAGCCATCATGCCAACCACTGGCATGGTGGGGATGCACACCAGCAGTGCAGTAAAGTTGGTTAGGATATTGCTCGCATACAGCAATGGCTGCCGCACTTTCAGTTAAATCGCTGCCAATAACAATTAACGGCGAAACCCCTTGGTCCGCCGCCGCTTGTATTATCGATACAGTATCTTGTTCGAGTGCGCTGCCAAGTAAATTGACAGCGATATCTATGTATGAGGGCATTATTTTAGACGTTTTACCCGAACCTTGGCATTGCGATCATCGGTTCCCATTAAAAAAGAACCTAAAGCGGCTTTTTCAATATAGACAGTTTCACCTTGCTTAACATTGTACTTACGGCCATCAGTTTGTTTCCATACCTGACCGTTAGTGAAAGTCACTTTAATGTCTCCGTAGGCATCTTCAGCTATAGATTGAATCTCTAAATAAATCTTATCGACAGTATTTTCTTGAACACGCTTGGCTTCCATCCCAAAGTCATCGGCAATTTTTGCCGCTGGTGCTTGGGGGGCGGTTGCCACTATCGCTGCTGCAGTCGTAGGGACTGCAACTGTTGCTACTGTAGCCGGTATCGCTTGAGTGCTAATGGTGTTAGGTGTCATGCCTTTTAGGCTTTCTGCTAGCTTGTCATAGCAAATCAAGCGGTCGAGTTTATCGGCGGTTGCTGCACATTGGGTTAACTGTTGTTCAATGCTGGCATTTGCTTGGACAGATACAAGCATGATCGCTGCCGTGATAAGGGTTAAGCGCATGAGAATGTTCCTTATTATATTATTCCCCTAACGCCTTCGAGGACGTTAGTCGTTTGTTTGTTCAGTCTCTTCGTCTGACTCGTCATCTGGTTTGCTGTAGAAACGAGCCGCTAATAAACCGCCTTCGAACAATAACAGCATTGGTACAGCAAGCATAGTCTGGGAAATCACATCTGGTGGGGTTAATAGCATGCCGACGACAAAGGCGCCCACTATGATATAAGGACGTTTTTGCTTGAGATCTTCAGGTGTAGTGACACCTGACCAGCAGAGTAAAACAACGGCAATGGGGATTTCAAAGGATAGACCAAAGGCAAAGAACAGCTTCAGAATAAAGTTAAGGTAACTGGTAATATCTGTCGCAACTTGAACTCCCTCTGGCGCATTGTTAGCAAAAAAACCAAAAACAACAGGGAATACAAGATAATAAGCAAATGCAATGCCGAGATAAAACAATAAGGTACTGCTGAATAGCAGTGGCATCACTAAGCGTTTTTCATGTTTATATAAACCCGGTGCCACGAAGGACCAAATTTGAAATAACACGTAGGGCACTGCCACAAAAAATGATAAAACGAGGGTTAGTTTGAAAGGTGCAAAAAATGGTGCAGCGACATCCGTCGCAATCATGCTGCCACCAAGAGGTAAAGACTGCATTAAAGGTATTGCCATGTAGTGGTAGATATCATTTGCCCAGTACACACTACAAATGAACACTAATAACACACTGGCAATGGATTTTAGCAGCTTGGACCTAAGTTCAAGCAAATGGCTGATAAGTGGCTGCTGTTGCGACATGAATTATCCGTTGGCTTTCGGGTTAGAACTGGTATCCACGCCCTGAGATGCCTCACTTGAAGCAGCGGGAGAGGCCGATGTTGGACTCGCCTCTGCAGTGGCTGTTGGATTAGTTTGGCTAGCTTGAACTGGATTCACTTGAGCAGGTGTGTGAATTTGATTCTCAGGCGCAGGGGTGTCTTTTGATGGATCCTGAACCTGATAAGGGCGGTTCACTGACTGTGCCGCTTGCTTTAGTTGCTCAATAGACTCTTTGAGTTCAGGTGAGAGGTTAGATAAACCTTTGCTCTCTGCTTTTTTAAGATCGGCATGCAACTGCTCGATCTTCAGCTCCTGCTCAAGTTCTTCTTTTACCGAGTTCGCCATGCGTTTCATCGCACGGATCCAACTCGTTACCGAACGCACCGCAACCGGTAGACGTTCGGGGCCAAGAACCACTAGCCCCAAAACACCGATCAGCAGCAGCTCCATAAAGCCGATACCGTCAAACATAAAGAGTTACGCCTGTTCTTTGTTAGACTCAGGTTTCTTTTCAGTCGCCTGTTGAGTTGTTTGCGCTGTTTTAGCCGCTTCGGTGTCTTCTAATGCCTTCTTGTCTTCTTCTGAAGACATGGCGTTTTTGAAGCCTTTAACCGCACCACCTAAATCACCACCCAAAGAGCGTAATTTCTTAGTTCCAAACAACAAGACAACGATTAACGCAACGATAAGCAGTTGCCAAATACTAATACCACCCATGAAGGTATCCTCTTAATTGATATCGGTTCTATTATGAACCTCTGATTAATTAGTGCTAGCTAAAATTTGCGATTCTTTGGCCTAGATCGCCATCCTACAAACCACAATATCATGCCTGAAATTAGACAAACATAAGGGGTCCATAGTGTAGCGTCTCTATTAATCAATAACGTGCCACAGATCAATAAAACGGCAGAAGTGATAAGCAAGTAGTTACTCTTGTGTGCCTGCTGCTGATATTTCAAATACTTATCTAGCATTTGTTGCTGAGAACTCAGCAATTTCCTGCCTAACTTAAGATTATCGTAAATTAGTTCAGGGAATTCAGGTAGTTTATCAGCCCAATATGGCAGTTTTGTGGATACCTTTTTAAACATAGCTTTAGGACCGACTTGGTCGGCCATCCACTGCTCTAAAAAGGGTTTGGCGGTTTGCCATAAATCCAACTGCGGATACAGCTGACGGCCTAAGCCTTCGATGTAGAGTAAGGTTTTTTCCAACAATACCAATTGCGGTTGCACCACGATATCGAAGTGGCGCGCAGTGCGGAATAATTCCAGTAACACATGACCAAAGGAGATCTCGTCGAGCGGCTTGTTGAACATAGGTTCACACACCACTTTGATGGCCTGTTCGAAAGCTTGTAGATCGGTTTTTTCCGATACCCAGCCAGACTCAATATAGAGCTGGGCGATTCTGTGATAATCGCGATTAAAGAAGGCGAGGAAATTCTCGGCGAGATAGCGCTTATCGACTTCGCTGAGTGTGCCCATGATGCCGCAGTCGAGCCCAATGTAGTATGGGTTCTCAGGATGATCGCGGGAAATAAAGATATTGCCCGGATGCATGTCGGCATGGAAAAAGTTATCGCGGAATACTTGGGTAAAAAATAGTTCAACACCGCGCTCGGCCAATAACTTAAAGTTGGTACCTTGCGCTTTAAGTGCGGCAATATCCGAGACAGAAATACCGTAAATACGTTCCATCACCATCAGGCGTGGATAGCAAAACTCTTCATACACATAAGGCACATAGAGCGCATCTGAGTTGAGGAAGTTGTTGCGTAGTTTGACTGCGTTTAAGGCTTCGAGCTTAAGGTTTAACTCGCCTAAAATGGTCACGCGGTAATCTTCGATCACTTCAGCAGGGCGCAGTCGGTTACCTTCACCGAGGAGGTATTCAATCAGTTTGGCAGTTTGCGACATCAACTGCAGATCGGCCTGGATTTTAGCTTCTACATTAGGGCGCAGCACCTTAAGTACGACGTCTTTACCGTTAGATTTGAGGGTCGCGGTATGCACCTGAGAAATAGAGGCTGAGGCCAGTGGTATTTCATTAAAGTCATCAAATAGGGATTCAATCGGCGCTTTTAGCTCAGCTTCAATCGCTTGGCGGGCAAGTGCACCATCAAAGGGCGGCACTTTGTCCTGTAGCATGGCCAATTCACTGGCCCATTCATCGCTGAGTAAATCGCGGCGGGTTGAGAGCATTTGTCCAAGCTTGATATAAACGGGGCCGAGTTCCTGCATCGCCAATTTTAAGCGTTCGCCACCGGGCTTATTTTTATGCTTATTGCGGATCCAGAATAGGCTGTTACGGGCGAGTTTAAAGTACCAAGGTGTCATCTTTGGCGGCAATACGTCATCTAACCCGTACTGAAGTAAGGTCTTGATGACGTGGTAACCGCGGCGGATACTGGCAAAGGTCATGGCTTAATTTGGTCTCTTAATTGGGCAATCCGTTGTTCAATCGCGCGAGTGTCGGCAACTAAATCATCCATTTGATCGCGAAAGTGCACTAACTCAATTGGGTGCGGTGCGAGGCGATACTCTTCAACTGCGAGTTGTCCTAAGTGGGAGCGGGTTTTACGCAATACTTCGAGTGCAAAGTCTTTTACCTGATGGCTAGAACAGATGAGTTTGTGAGTGGGACCATCACCTAAATAACGGGATATTGTCTCGGCAAAGTCAAACTCGATGCTGCGTAGATATTGGCTAAAGCTTTGTAATAAATTGAGATCGCCTTCAAGCTTGAGTTTATCTTGCTTGATTAGTTCAGTCAGGTTTGCGCCTTCGGACACGCGGTAAAGCGTCGTCGCATCGGCATGTAGACTGACATCAACATCGCCTTCATAGCGGCTCAGTACTTGGATCTCTTTGGCAAACACTAAATAGAATGGCCAGCTGAGCTGTGATAATTGGATACGAAACACTTTGCCATGCAACTGGCGCTGGCGTAAATAATCGTCGCCCGCTTGGGCCTGAAGTTTTTTCAGACCCGTTTCAATTGCGGCGCAGGCAAGCAGCACAACTTCTTGCGGCATCATTAGAATTTATAACCACGGTGCAATGCGACAATGCCGTCGGTCATGTTGGTGTAGTCGACTTGTTCAAAGCCTGCATCAACCATCATTTGTTTTAATGTGTCTTGATCTGGGTGCATGCGGATCGATTCAGCCAGATACTCGTAGCTGTCGGCATCTTTAGTGATGAGCTCACCCATCTTAGGTAAGACTTTGAAGCTATATAAATCATACACTTTACGCATGATTTCATGCTGAGGCTTAGAGAACTCTAGCACTAATAACTTGCCACCGGGCTTAAGCACGCGGTTCATCGAACGCAGCGCCGCATCTTTATCGGTCACGTTACGCAGACCAAAGGCGATGGTAATGATGTCGAAGTGGTTATCGGGAAACGGCAGTGCTTCGGCGTTGGCTTGCACATAACTGACATTGTTGACTATGCCCTTGTCGCGCAACTTAGTGCGCCCGACTTTTAACATGGAATCGTTAATGTCAGCTAAAACCACTTCACCTTTATCGCCCACTAAGTGAGAGAATTTTGCAGTTAAGTCGCCTGTGCCGCCGGCCAAATCGAGCACTTTCATGCCAGGGCGGGCGCCAGAGACTTCAATGGTGTAACGTTTCCAAAAACGGTGAATGCCGAAGGACATCACATCGTTCATTATGTCGTACTTAGCGGCAACAGAATGAAACACGCCGGCAACGAGTTCAGCCTTTTTATCGGCCTCTACGGTTTTGTAACCAAAGTGGGTACTTTTAGATTCGCCCTCAGACATCAATGTGTTCCTATTGTTTTGCAATGTATTAGTTGCGAGTGTAAGCCATCGCCTGCATTTGCTGAATCTTTGATCTATCACTCTGTGATCGAGCTAGTAAACTAACTGCAATGCCTTAGCTTGAGGCACCCCTGAACAGTCGTAGGATTAAGTGCTTAGCGACCACGTAAAATGGACTGGCATTAGACCACAATATCAGGATTTGGTGAATAGCTTAGCGCCCAGTTGGGTGTAACTGGTGATATTCATTGTGCCAAAAATTGCATACGAGCCTGCACATAAGCGTAGATAAGCTCGCTTAGGCTTTGGCCAACATCCCTAAATCCGGCTTCAATCCCAGCTTCGTGGCAACTTGGTGCAGCCTCGGCTAAATGCAAATATGCGCATGGGCAGTGGCGGGCGATATAGCTGACATAATGCGCCGCATCGAGCAATGGCACACCTGCAGCGGTTGAAGCGCTACTGGGCATTTTAGCGATAGCATCGACGTCAAGTTCTAATCCTACGGGTAAACCTGTGTCATTAAGTTTGGCGGCGATTTCAAGTAAAGCTTGGCTAAGGCTGATTTCACGGCGAACCCAAATTTGTTGCAAGCTATGCCAAGTTCCCCCAAATTCGCTGAGTTGGCTTAGGTTTGCTTCGCTGTTTTTTAACTCGTGTAAACCCAGTACATGGTAGCAACCTAAGGCGCCGCGATCGGCTGCGTAACTAAAGCCATTGCCGCTGTGACGGCCTTCAAGCAAACGAAAATCCGAGTGAGGATCGAGATTCACCGCGGCGACTTGGCGTTGGTAGTGGCCGTAGGTTGCCATCAACAAACCATAGGCATTGTTGTGGCCGCCGCCGATGAGTATGGGTTCTAAACCCGCTTTTAAAATCGCACTGACGATACAGATCACGCGCTCATCGAGTTGCTCCACCGCATCACGTAATTCATCTAGGGTAACGTTAGTGTTATCTGTAGTATTGCTCGTAGTTTGTTGCTGCAGATCGGCGGTGTTCACTTGGCCTAACACTAGGCATTCGGCGCCAGAAAGAAAATGATTCGATTGTAAATTGAGCCATTGGCGCATACTGGTTGTGAACGCATCGGTTGCACCGCCGCGGCCTAAATTGGCACGTGGGCCTATATCTTCGCCAACGCCGATAATGGCAAAGCTTGCACCGTGGGCTTTTGCAGTGGCGAGTATGGTCTCTAACGTGTGTTCGTGATTGGCCAGATGGACGCATTGGCCTAGCTTAGTTTCGCCCGTTCTTGTGCTGACGAGTGAGGCGATATCGGTATGGGTAAAAGGAATAAATTCAGGCATAGATTGATATTCTTATTCGGCCAGAGTCGAGCTATTGTGGCCAGAGTAGGGCGAGGATTCAATGGGGAAACGCTGAAAATAGTGAATAAAAAAGCCAGCTTAGCTGGCTTTCTTGACTGAACAGTGAGATTACTCAATGTCGAGTGGTTCAGGTGATAAAATTACGCCTGTGTTATCAGCATAAATGTGATCGCCGGGTAAGAAAGTCACACCGCCAAAATTGACTGGAATTTCCACTTCGCCCACTGAATTGCCATCAGCACCCACTGGAATTGAGGCAAGGGCTTGAATACCAATGTCTAACTCTTCCAATGCATCCACATCGCGCACAGAACCGTAAACGATAATGCCTTCCCAGTTGTTGCTAACCGCAAGTTCAGCGATAGCACCATCGATCAGCGCACGGCGTAATGAGCCACCGCCATCAATGAGTAAGACTTTACCTTGGCCATCCTCTTGTAGGACTTCGGTAATTAGGCCGTTGTCTTCAAAGCACTTGATGGTGCTAATAGAACCGCCAAAAGAGCTACAACCACCGTAGTTACTGAACATGGGCTCGACTACATCTACGACATCTAAGTACATGTCACATAGTTCTGAGGTGTTGTATTCCATATTTACACTCCTATTGATCCGCGTTGCGTACAGTTTAGCGAGTTTACGCCAGTATAAAAGGGATTATTGAAAAGAAAAGTGTTATCAATCACGGTATTGTTGCCACTTGGCTGTTAACACATCTGTAGTAAATTTTCGTCACACTATAGAATTTATTCGGTAAAACTTGATATTGGTCATTAAATAACGGTTTTTTATTACAACTCTGTTGCGCGTTTTGGTATTATATCCCAAGTTTAAATTAACTTACTTAACTTAATTTGCTTTAGGGGCATGGACCCCCCGTTACGCTTATGGACGGTAGAGGGCCTTCGAGAGGTGCCTATGGAAGCTGTAAATACGATTGAAATTATTGGTTATTTTGCCTCTATAATGGTGGCGATCTCTCTAATGATGAAGAATATCATTTGGTTGCGATGGTTGAATTTTGTAGGATGCACTCTGTTTGTGGTTTATGGGGTGTTTATTTCTGCTTGGCCTGTGGCCGGCATGAATGCGTTTGTTGCTTGTATTAATATTTACCATTTGACAAAAATTTACCGTGCTAAGGCAAATACTCCCGCCGCAGCCTAAGTTTTATTGGATTGTGTTGCTCTTGAGATTAACGTTTAGAGCAACACAATATCCTGTCTCAGTCCTATCGCTATTTCTAAATAAATCCCTTAGCCCCAGCATAACGTCTCTAGAATCCTTCTAGATCAAAACCTCAGCCATGCTTCTTGTCATAAAACCTTCGAGCAGATGTCACTTAGCCGTCACAGGTCTTTCTTAGTCTCAAGCTATCTAATAGTGCTTTAGCTAATGTGATTTAGGTTTAACTATTAGCAAACAGTAAATTAGCCGTGAGCAGTCAATAACGAATTCAATCGTGAATAGAGCCTTGGTGAGTCGGTTGGTTTCAGACTAAGCACTCTAAGCGTCGTCGAGAGAATGCACAGATTAACATCACAGTAAAACTCGCTGGTATGCCAGCAAGGAGCCTGTTTTATGTTGAGTTACGTTGCAGACTTAGATAAGCGAATGTTTTGCCATATCGTGAGCTTCACCCAGCACCATGGTTTATATGCCCATGCAAAGCGGGTGTCAGCGAGTGGCGATGGGCATGTGTATTTATATTTGTCCGTGGGTTTGATGCTAACGCACGCTCAAGGACAGGCTCTATTTAATTTGATGTTAGCGAGTTTTTTGGTTGAGTTACCTCTGTATTTACTATTGAAAAATAGTATTCGTCGGACACGGCCATGCCATGCATTAGTGGGATTTGAGAGTGGTTTTGAACCATCGGATCGTTTCAGCTTACCGTCTGGTCATACAGCTGCGGCCTTTGTGATGGCAACGAGCGTGGCGCAAATCTATCCAGCGGCAGCTCCTGTTGCGTATTTATGGGCTTTTAGCATAGGGGGCTCACGTATTGCACTTGGCGTGCATTATCCCTTAGATATTCTGGCGGGAGCCTCATTGGGAATTGGGTCGGTATTGCTGGTTCATCCAGTGATTTAATTCAAATATGCGCCTGTTAATCATTTCATTAGTGGGAATTCTCCTTCACTCATCAGTTTAAGGATACGTAATGCGAATACTCTACGGAGTTCAAGGCACAGGGAATGGCCACTTAAGTCGTGCACGCGTCATGGCTAAAGCATTGATGAAACAAGATATTGAAGTTGACTTTCTATTTTCGGGGCGCAAGCCTGATCAGTTTTTCGATATGGAGTGCTTTGGTGATTATCGCGTTCAAGCGGGAATGACGTTTGCGACGCACTCCGGGCGCGTGAATGTGCCACAAACTGTCCGGCAAAATTTGTCCTTGTCGTTATTTAAAGATATTAAAGCCTTAGATCTCAGTTGCTACGATTTAGTACTCAACGACTTTGAACCTGTTTCGGCTTGGGCTGCGCGGCGCCAAGGCGTGCCATCCATTGGGATTAGCCATCAGGCGGCGTTAACTCATCCGGTGCCAAAACTCGGTAGCACTTGGTTTAATGAGATGCTGCTCAATTATTTTGCTCCAGTGGATGTGGCGCTGGGGTGTCATTGGCATCATTTTGGCTTCCCTATTTTGCCGCCTTTTGTCGAAGTGGATGCCAGTCCATTCGAACACACGCATCAGATTTTAGTTTATTTGCCTTTTGAAGATGCGGATATGATTGCTCACTTTCTGTCTCACTTTAGTGATTATCAGTTTTTGGTATATCACAGCCAACAACCTAAAGGCCAAGTTGCTGAGCACATTAAATGGCACGGTTTTAATCGTGAGGGGTTTAAGCAACATCTTGCCAGCTGCGGTGGTGTGATAGGCAATGCGGGCTTTGAGCTTGCCAGCGAGGCATTAACCTTAGGTAAAAAACTCTTAGTCAAACCACTGATTGGCCAGTTTGAGCAGTTATCGAATGTGGCGGCGTTACAACTTTTAGCGGCTGCAGATAGCATGATGAGTCTCGATGTGAACATAGTTAAGCGCTGGCTTAAAACGGCATCACCTAATCCAATTGCATATCCAAAGGTGGGAGATACGCTGGTTAAATGGATTAACGGCGGCGACTGGCACATTAGTCAGCCGCTGTGCCAAGAGTTATGGAGCCAAGTCACGCTTCCCGATACTTGGCGTTAAACAGCATTGCTGTTCAGATGAAAAGCAACTTAGGCACTAGCTGGCTTAATGGCGTTAGCGTATAATTTCGTCAATTTTGCTGTTAGTCCCTTTCAGCACGTCTATTTTGGCCTAGCCTGGCCGTTAATTATGTTGTTATAAATGAGCCTGAAAAAGTTTACTCAGTACAAGTTACTGATTTTAATGTTGTTATTACTTTGTGTCCTACTTCCTTTTATTCCAGATCAGGCTTACCACATACCCGGCCCTGATATCGCTAAGCAAAATTTTCATGTGATTGAGTTTAATGATAAAGGTCAGCCCCACGACGAAAGGCAATGGCAAGGTTTAGAGACGCGAATTTTACACCCAGAGCCTGCACAGATCCCTGAATTATTGATTTTTGTCCATGGCTGGCATCATAGCGCCGAGCCTAAGGATGAAAACTTTATTGCCTTTGAGCAGTTTTATCAGCAAATGGCCGCGTCCGATACCCAGCGCAACTTGTTGGGTTTGTATATTGGCTGGCGGGGCGATAAATACGATCCTTTTTGGATCGATGGCTCAGATGATGCAAAAAGTTGGATTGAACCCTTAGATTTTCCCACTATTTTACAGCGTAAACGGGTTGCTAAACGTATCGGGCAGTTAGGTCTATCACAGCTGCTGGATAAGCTTGATAGCTTAGTAACACAGCATAAACTGCTGCGTTACACTGTGATTGGCCATAGTCTTGGCGGTGCTGTTGTTTTGCATGCGAGTAAAGATCGCATCAAAGCCGCCATTGATAATCAGCAGGATAATCCTAATTTATTCTTACTGTTAAATCCCGCCGTACCTGCTAAAGAGTATCAGCCATTAGATACGTTGGTGAGCTTAGATAGACAAAAACCGAGTATGGTTGTGTTGCAATCGAAGGGGGATTTTGCAGTGAAAGAAGCCTTCAATTACATCAAGGACGGCGAGCGCGCTGTAGGGAACTCTTGGGCTATTACTCACGATATTGACAAATGCTCTGGTGGCAATTGCACTACGCCAATGAAGATGCCTTCGGCCTTGATGGCGCACGATCAAATCCCTGGCTGTATGATGACGCTGCCTCAATCAGGCTGGAAAATTCGTGCTCGCCTGCAGGCTCGTCGTACTGTGCAAACCTGCCCCGATGCCAATATGCAAGCCGTATGGGTACTGGCCGTGTCTGACGAAATCGTCTCTGGGCACAACGGCATTCTCACTCCAGAGCATGGTAAAGCCTTGTCTGAGGTGATGCGTATGATTGATTTATATCGAAATCAATTACCTAAACATGCGGTGGAAAGCCCTGCGAACCAAGATCTTGGCACCTTAGCGCCAGAGTCAGAAGCTGCAACATCTACCGAAGGTGAAACGCCTGTGCCACAAGAGCCAGTGATTATTGTCGAGCCTTTACCTGAAGAGCAGAGTTCACCGACACCTAAGGTTAATGCACCATTGCAGGAGCCAAACGTATCACAGGAACAAGATAAGCCTGCTGCGACTGAGGCGCCACCCGCGCCAATTAAAGCGCCTGAATCAAAGCCAAACGACGGCGCAGAGCCTCAGCCTAAGATTGAAACTGAAGGCATAAAGTGATCGGTAGCTGTATGGAGTAAGCCATAGATGATATATCTAGTTTTGTATGTCATTGAAAATAGATAATAAGCTGGTGCATAAACTTTATGAGTCAATATGAGAGCTGAGTTAAGAGCAAAAATCATCGCAGTTTGTCATAAAAAAATTGAGACTAAAGGTGATAATGTCGGCCTCTCATTTTATGCTTTCTTTGCAAATAAAAATGATAATCCAGAGCTACTTATGGAAGCCGCAACTTGGTGGATTCAAACTCATCGCTTAGACCATTTTGTTAAGGCTCATAAAGTGATAGAGATGATCCAAAAGGAATCGGAAGAATAGACTCCAAAGCTGTTACTGCGGATTTTTGGTTTGCCACCTGCGCCAAGTAAAAGTGATTAGTGCGGCGAGTATCAGACTGACCATGGCCCATGTGGGGTATTTATGCTGGTGGTAAAACGCCAGCATGGGAGCGATTTCATCGCGGATTAACACTGGGCCTAATCCAAAGAGTGCCACCCAAATGCTGGTGGCGAGAGCATTGCCAATCAAAAATTGTTTTAATGGCATTTTAGCGAGACCGCAGCCGATAAACATAAATTGTTTTAATCCCTCAACAAAACGACTCAACACCAAAGCGGCAATGCCATATTGACCAATAACGCCATGGATTTTGTCTTCCAATTGCGGTTTTATCCAGCCCTTCTTAAGCAACACATCACCAAAGCGCCAACCGATGAAATATCCCAAACTGTTACCGCATAGTGCAGCGCAAGCAGCGACGATTAACACTAGTGGCAGTGACATTTGCCCTGTAGCGGCTAATAAACTGGCGACAATTAATAAGGATTGTCCTGGCGCCGGAATGCCAAAACCCTCGACAGCAATCGCGACAAATAGCAGAACATAACCATATTGCTGCAGCCAAGGCGTGAGTTCGGTGATGATATGTTGTAGCGCTTCTGGCATAGATGAAAGTGATCAAATCAGTGTGACGATTGGCCCATCATACTCGCCAACTTCTCTGGCTGGATAGATTTATGAGCAAAGTTTCATGCCAGTTTTAGTTAGTGGCGGTGAATAGGCGTAACGCAGGGGGGGCAGTTTTTACCTGAAATATAAAAAAGGCCGAACTCAGTTCGGCCTTAATACCTGTACTACAGTCGCGACGATAAAGCGACTAGGCGAATGCCGCTTGTAGCTGTGGAACGACTTGTTTTTTACGGCTTAATACGCCGTCTAACCAGACTTTGCCATCGACGGTATCTTTACCGTAGGCGCGTTGGGTCAGGTCGCTATCATCAGACACGATTAATAGTTCTGAGCCTTCTTTCATAATGTCAGTCAGCAGTAACAATACGCTGTGGCGATTGCCTTCCACTTTCAGTGCTTTGATATCGGCTTCTAACTCGGCCTTGATATCGTCAAATACTGACAGGTCGATCACTTCTAACTGGCCGATACCGACTAAGTTACCGTTCATGTTGAAGTCTTTAAAGTCGCGCATAACGAGGTCACGTGCTGGCGTGCCTTGGACGGCGGATTTCACTTTGAACATTTCCATGCCCAGTTCTTTGAAATCTTCAACGCCGGCGATCTCAGCTAACGCTTCAACGCAGCGAATGTCGGCAGTGGTGCAAGTGGGTGATTTGAAAATCACGGTATCGCTCAAAATGGCGCACATCATGATGCCAGCGATATTTTTAGGGATAGCGACTTGGTAAAAGTCGAACATCATCTTGATCACTGTGTTGCTGCAACCCACTGGGCGGATCCAGCATTCTAACGGGGTATCTGTGGTGAGATCGCCTAACTTGTGGTGATCGACAATCCCGACGATGGTCGCTTGGGCGATATCATCCGGTGCTTGAGTCAGTTCTGAATGGTCAACGATATACACTTGCTCGCCAGCGTAGCTGGTTTTGTATTCCGGTGCTTCGAAGCCGAAACGTTCCAAAATAAAAGCGGTTTCGGGTGACAATTCACCTAAACGTGCGGCAATGGCTTCTTCACCGATTTGGTTTTTTAAATAGGCTAACGCGATAGCACCGCAGATTGAATCAGAATCGGGGATCTTGTGACCGACAACGTAAATAGGCATTTCAGGGACTCTCCTTTAAATTTGTGGCAATTTTAGCAATATTTGGCTCGGATCGGAAATAGCCAAAGCGCATATCACTGCGCGCTTAAGACGCTATAACGCTAAAAATCCCGAGCTGAAGTTCGGCAAAGATGGCTTAAGGGTTAGATCTTTACTTTTATCACGACTTTACGCACTGCTGTGGCGATATCGCCCGTGCCAGGCATATGCATGTCACCGGGGAAAAATAGCGCAAACATACCCGCTTTGAGTTGCACATAAGAGGCATTGGCTTTGTTTGCCTCGTAATCAAACTCGGCGTAATCGTGTTTGTCAAAATAGGGTTTCGAGGGTGTTTGCTCCGCTAGTGGCAAGTAACCAAACTCTTCTTCACCGCTGAAAACATATTGCACATCGATATATTTTTGATGAACTTCAAAGGGTTCTGTCGACTTATGCTTGGTGTGATAGTCATTCACTATCACAAAAATATTGTCGCCATCGAGGGGATAATTGCCTACTGGTAGCTGACTAAAGTCGGTCGTCGCTAGATGTTCTAATGCAGTCGCAAGCCGAGGGCTTACGGATTGATAAATATGGCGGTTTTTTAAGGTATCGACGATCATCGGTTACTCGACATGGCGGATGTGAATGAGTGAATTGTAAAGATTATAATCCGATCACCACAGTTAGGACATAAGCTTTGTCGATTGGAAGCAGGTCTAAACATGTCGGCATAAAAAACAGGCCATTGAATGGCCTGTTTCTACATCAAGTATTATTCAACTTAGCTAAAACGAGTTTAGTAAGTGTATTTGGCTTCTAAAAAGTAGTAGCCACCATTAAAGCCAAAGGGGGTATTGGTTAATGGGTATACAAAAATTCCATTGAAGTTATTGTTATCAGGTCGTTTTTCTGGATACACATCAAACAAGTTTTGCACCCCAGCGGTAAAGCTTAGCGCATCAGTGGCGGCGTATCTTACCGACAGATCCATTACCCATTGATCGCTATAGTTTACATCGCCCGTTGAATAACCTTCACTATAGTCACCAAAGTAGTTTAAGCGAACATTGGTTTTAAAGTCCCCTAACTCATGGGTTAGCCCAATACTGCCCGTGTTATGCGGCGTAGCAGACGTCATGCGGGTTCTTTCTATACCATCAAAGAGTTTCTTTTCTAATCCGCCTAAAATAGACGGCAGATTGATGTCTTGGATCTCGGTTTTATTATAGGCATAGGCTAAATTCGCCCGTAAATCGCCCCAAGTGCCAATATCAATATCTTGGCTAACAACGAGATCGATCCCACGAGTGCGGCTATCGACGGCATTGACGAAAAATCGTGCTGAATCGGCATTGGTGCCCGCAAGTGCCGCTGCAACCGCAGGGCTGTCAGTCGCTCTTAGGGAGCCAGATAAGATGATGCGATCATCAATCTCGATTTGGTAAGTGTCGAGTGTTACCGCTAGACCAGCGTTATTGGTATAAACAAGACCGAGACTAAATGATTGCGATATTTCAGGTTCTAGTTCGTTAATTCCAAGCGCCTTTGTCACTGGTGATAAGGTGTTGAAGGTGCCTGATTCAACTGGAACTAGCTGGCCTGTCACAGGATCGGGATTAAATAGGGTTGATATGTTGCTGAAGTACAGTTGTTGTACGCTTGGCGCTCTAAAGCCTGTATTGATAGTGCCACGCAGGGCTAAGTTGTCGGTAAAATCATAACGACCCGCTAACTTCCAGCTTGTATTGCCACCAAAGTCAGAATAGTTTTCGTAGCGCAGCGCCGCAGCCCAATAAAACTCGTTGGTTAGCTGGTTTTCAAGTTCGGCATAAATGCCTGTATTATCGCGTGTTTCATCGACCTCGGACTCAGGGGTAAAACCGGTGAAACCTTGGCTACCGGGTGCTTTACCATTGTAGCCACCATTGATATAGGAGCCTTCTTCTCCGGCTTCAATTTCATAACCGTTTTGACGCCATGAAACCCCCGTCGCAAACAGAATTTCAGAATCGTTCACAAAGGCAAAATAGCGAGAAATATCTAAATTGATATTGGTTTCACGGGTAGCCAATGTTCCAGCATCGAATTCAGTAGGACTTTCAGGGCCTAAGGAAGCATTTAAGGTATTGACGATATTATAGTTAAATGAATTCTTGCCATATCCCACTGAGGCATCAATATCCCAGTCACTCAGGTTGAATTCATAGCCTAGGGTAAGAGATGAATCGATAATTTTGGGGTTAATTTGCGGTAAAAAACCGTCGGGATACACTTCGGGTAAGTTACGGGCATCGAGAGCTAAACGGTAAAAAGCACCCGATTTAGTTTCACGTTGGCTAATACCACCAAAGGCATACAGTTTTCCGTCGGTAGATATAGGCTGAGCCGCATTGATAAATAAACCGACATTATCATATTCGGCATCACCAACGTGGTGGCTCTTACGGTTAAATGTCGCTTCGCGCGGATCTGCTGAGCCATCTGCTAACTTAGGGTATTGCTGCCGTGGATCTAATCCTGCGCGGTTTGTGCTGTCTTTGTGATGCGCTTCTAGGGCGACATTCACAAAGCCATCATTGCTTAAACTGATCCCATGGTTAACGCCTACACGCCATTGCTCACCGTCACCTTGGTAGGTTTGTCCGGCTTGCGCCGAGACGCTTCCCCCTTGATCGCTGTCCTTGAGTACCACGTTAATCACGCCAGCAATCGCATCTGAACCGTATTGTGCCGAGGCTCCATCTCGGAGAATTTCAATGCGTTTTATCGCTGTCATTGGAATAGCATTTAAATCGACGTTAGAGGAGCCTTTTCCCATGGTGCCGCTTAAATGTACTAGGGCAGAACCATGGCGACGCTTGCCATTTACGAGTACTAAGGTGTGGTCTGGCGACAGGCCGCGTAAGCTCGCGGGGCGTACCGCATCTGAGCCGTCAGTCACCGAGGAGAATGGAAAGCTATAGCTTGGCGCCGCAAATTGCAGCGCTTTAGCGGTTTCGGTCATCCCTGTTGATTCGAGTTGTTCGGCTGTGATGATATCGACCGGGGCAACACTGTCAGTTGCCGTGCGTAGTGCTATGCGTGAGCCTATGATCTCGATTTTTTCGAAGCCGGTTTGTTGCTCTTCGGCTTGGATTGCTGGAATAACCAGTGTGGATGACACTGCCAATGCGATAACGGCTAGACGCATAAAAACCTCTCAATGATGTTTGTGACCCAATACTCGAACTTAGGTGTGCAGATTAAATATAAAATAACAATCTGATGCCGAGAAGGTTATCACTGTAACAATTGTTACATTAAGACGTAAATATGCTAACTCAGAGCCTAGTGTTCTAAATAATATTTAAAATGCAGTTGAATATATTGATGAAAACCTCACTATCGACCTGCGTGCTTTTGAGGCTTCGTACGGCACAATACACGTTGTCGCATGCACATTGCGACTGAGTTAAGTCGATGATATGAATTGTTTATTGACGTGCGCCATCGTGGTTTAATGCGTTATTTTGCTTTAATGACATTGATTTGAAGGAACACAGATTTGTCAGCGTTACGATTTCTCGCGGGAGCAACGGCATTTAAGACCTTGGCAGAACAAGGTCTTAAATCTGAGCATTTTACCCAGTTGCTTGCCGCCTCTGGTGGACCTAAGTGGCTTGGTATCGCTGGGCTAGATAAGTATCTGTTTGCTGAATTTTTCAAAGACAGGCAAACGCCTTTATATACATTAGGCGCTTCCTCTGGGGCTTGGCGTTTAGCGTGTTTGGCGCAGCAAGATCCCCTCATAGCCTATGGTCGCTTAGAGGATTTTTATATTGGTCAGCGTTACGACAGCATGCCAACACCGCAGGAAGTCAGTGCGCAAGTTAAAGGCGTAGTGCAGGGCATTTTAGGGGGAAATGGTGGCAGGGAAATCGTTAATAACGCTCATATTCACAGTCATTTCGTCGTGTGCCGTGCTAAACATTTAAATCGTTTAACGGCAAAGCTTCCGCTTGCGGCGGGGCTGGCGATGGCGGCGGCGACCAACTTAGTGAGCCGTCGGAGTTTAGGTTGGCATTTTGAGCGTGTGGTCTTTAGCCAACAAGCTGCAGCATCTCCCTTTTTGCAACTCAACGATTTACCCAGTCAGCAGGTTGAATTAACTGAGGCTAATGTCGATGCTGTGATGTTAGCAACGGGGTCGATTCCTTTATTGCTGGCCCCTGTGTCCCAAATTGAAGGCGTTGCCGATGGGCAGTATTACGATGGCGGCATTACCGACTATCATTTTGATTTGCCTTTATCCCGTGCCAAGGGGCTGACGTTGTATCCGCATTTTTATCCGACCATCAGCCCAGGATGGTTCGATAAATCCTTGAAGTGGCGCCAAGGTCGCGCTAATTATCACAATGCGCTAGTGTTGGCGCCATCGGCCGAATTTGTTGCTTCATTGCCCTTTGGCAAAATCCCTGACCGTGAAGATTTTAAGCAACTGGACACGGCGCAGCGGATGCAATATTGGCGCACGTCTGTGGCTTTGAGTGAACGTCTGGCCGAGGAGTTTGCTGAGGTTGTCGTAAGGGGAAATGTGCTAGAGCGACTGGAGCATTTTTAGTTCGCTGTAATTGTGCTTAGAAAACTGGATTTGACATGACGTGGTTGAAATGCCCTGATTCAAAATAGCGGGGTCGCAAATTTCTTTGTGCGCTCAGCGGCTTCAGGAAGGAAATTCTTTCACCTGCTACACTCTACAATAATAGGAAATACGAATGCATTGAGTTCGTTTCCTTCTATTTGGGGCAGGAGGTTGCTATGCAAACACGAGAAATGGCGTTACTCATGCGCGATGCCTTGTTACTGCCACAGGGACGGGTGGAGGTTCGTGTGGTTGACCCCGGTCATCTGCGCATGGTGGCCGATGTATTCAAGGGCAAGTATGTGCTCGCCTTTGCCACCATTAGACCCAGTGGTAGTCCGCCCTGTTATCCCACAGCCACCCAATGTGACATTATCGATTTTAATCAGCTAGAAGATGATTCACTCAGCATAGTGCTCGAAGGGCGTCAACGCGTCAGCATCCTCTCGGCGGCGCAGGCCAAAGATAAGCTGTGGATGGCGCGTACTTTACCTTGCCGTAACTGGCAAGAAGAGCCGATTAAAGGTGAATTTGAGTTGATAAGCGCCGCATTAGAGCAATTTTATGAAGTGAATCCCGATCTGTTTGAGCTCTATTCTCAAGTGCATTTGGAAGACGCCGCTTGGGTGAGCCAACGCTGGCTCGAGGTTTTGCCTATGTATAACAAAGATAAATTAGTATTAGTGAATCAGCCAGATTGCCACAAAACCTTGGACTTCGTGCTGCAACTCATCAAGTCCCATGTGGACTGAAAAACCACAAAAAGGCTAGAATAGCGGCTTTCTATAGCCGCTTTTTTTGTGATATGACTGCATCTGCCCGCGCCGCCCAACCTTCTTACATAGTGCTTCCTGTGAATGTCACAGATAAACCCACAGTGTTTGCCTTTCTTGCACAACATTTTGCCCGTATAGGTGAAGATGTATGGCGTCAGCGGATCCTCGATGGAAAAGTGCATTGGCGGGATGGCAGTTTGATCGACTTGGACACTGAATATCGTCCAGCGGCGCGGGTGTATTACTACCGTGAAGTGCCGGTTGAAGCGAAAATTCCCTTCGAAGAACAGATCCTATTCCAAGATGACAATGTCATTTTGGCCTACAAGCCGCACTTTTTGCCTGTGACGCCAAGTGGCAACTATGTGAACGAATGTTTGGTGCATAGACTAAGATTGCGTACTGGCATTGATACTATCGCGCCCGCTCATAGGCTTGATCGTGAAACCGCTGGAGTGATCCTAATGACGGTCGCGCCTGAAACCCGCGCGCTCTATCATCAACTCTTTATCGACGATGCGATTCGTAAAGACTATCAAGCGATTGCCAAGTTGACTCCTGAGATTATTGAACAATATCAACAGGGCTGCTTAACTTTGCCATTGCACTGGACGGTAACAAACCGTATGCAACCGAGCGACCCGAGTTTTACCATGAAAATCGTGGAAGGTGAGTTGAATACCCATTCCGAAATCAGTTTAGTGGCGGTAAAAGGCGATGTCGGTTTATTTCATTTGAGCCCGATTACCGGTAAAACTCACCAACTTCGTGTGCATATGCAAAGCTTAGGTATGCCATTGTTAAACGACAGATTTTATCCAAGCTTATTACCCAAAGGACCGGATAACTTTGCGACGCCTCTTAAGTTGATGGCACAGCGTTTACGTTTTATTGACCCAGTGAGCGGGATGCACCACGACATGCAATGTCAAGGTTTTGAGTTTTAGTCAGCGGAAAGCATTATTTCCAGTCTGTTTAAAGGAAATAATCGGGTGCAATTGTGTGCTTGGCCCTGTGATGGTATGAATACAATCTGCAGTATCTGAGTCTCTGCCATAGGGAGCCATATTACGATTGTTTAAAGGAAGTCCATTATGACCAAATCTGCGATCTTCTCTATCTTGCTTTGCGCTGCAGTATTAGCGGGGGCCATGTATTTTGGTGACTGGACTAAGCAGCCTTATCTGAATGACATTGCCGCCGAGATCCGTAAGGCGAGTTCGGTGATTGAACCGAAGAAACCGAGTTCGTCTGGCACATCGACAGCAGAAGTCGATGCCGAGCGGGATCAAAGCCCTAAGAGCATTTGGGATCAAATGGCGCATGAAAAACCGTCGAATAAGTCGCAGCCAGAAGCACTGATTTTCAATCAGGCTCAGCCAAAACCTGCCAAAACCGATGAGGCGTTATCCAAAAATACGCCCTTGATGGATTCAGGCTCTGGTGCCACTCAACCTGAAACGGTTAAACATCATAAACCTGTTTAAGCTGTTATTCCTGTTTGGGCGGTTCGAACAAGGTTTCGCTCATATCACCATGTAAAACCGCAATTTTTGTTGGTGCACCATCATCTGCTAATTCCAACATACCTATTCCGCTTTTATTCACTAGACGTTTACTCGGCTCACCATTTGGTCGCCTGCCACGCAGCAACATACGTTTACGTTTTGTCAGTAAGTTAAGTGGTGAAAAGTGGCCATAAAACCAGCCATTGAGTTTATCGAAAATCGGTAACAGCTTCTCGGGGAAGTGATTTTTAATACCGCTGCAGGTGATTTGGTAGATGTTAGGACTACTGCGTCTAAAACGAATACTGATGTCGTAACTAAAGGAGTAATGCACATCGCCGGAGAGGATCACAAACTCCTCAGGGGTTTTTCGGTGCATAAAAATACTCAGCAGTGCATTGGCGGCGCCCGGGTGGGCCATCCAGTTTTCGGCGTCTACTAACAGGGAACCGCCGATCAGAGTGGCTGTACGCTGCACAGCTTCAATCAACTTGACCCCAAACATGGGCGCAGGTGAGACGATAATGACCTTCGACTGGCCGAGTAACTCTTGCTGCAAATCCATTAACGCCTCCCAATCCATCAAGCCGGAAGGTTTTGCAAGATTAGATTCACTGCGCCAGCGGCGGGTACGGGTATCGAGCACGACCAGTTTGGGCGAGGACTCTAAGGTGTAATGCCACTGCTCAAATTTAAGTAATTCATCGATGAGCAGATCCTGACTTTCGCTTTCTTGTCGCGTAAAAAACGCATCGAGCAGCGGGCGGATATCGGCGGCAAATTTATCAGGCGCGTTGCCAAGTCCTTGGAATAAGGTGTAGCCGATTAAGGCATTACCAATAATGCGTTTCGAAAATGCGTGTTCGTAGGCCGCTTGTTCCCATTTAGCAGTCAGGTTCCAATCATCGGTGACGTCGTGGTCGTCAAACATCATGTAAACGGGAATGTGCGCCATAAAGCGCCTCACCTGCGTCAGCCCAGCTTTAAAGCCGAGCAAATGTTGCCATTCATTCTGCCAGCGGGCGTTATTTGCGGGCGTTAAGCCGTCGACATCCTTCGAGATATTCACTAATTCCCACAGTTCAGGTGACCAAGTGAGTAAATACAGGGCGATGATTTCATTTAGGCTCACCAAATGATTTACGGCGATGGAGGAGGTAAAAATGGGGTGATTGCGATACCAACGCCAAAGCGCAGTTTTGGCCGGATATTGGGTATGAGGCAACAGGTTTTTATGCCGTTGATACAAATATGCGGGCTGATAATGAATGTCTTCACTAGTGGTGATGCTCGCGCCTTCAAATTGCTCATGTTTAAGACCAAGCAAATTGATGACTTGCCCTATGGCGCTTAACATAGGTCCCGCAACATCATCAATATAGACCTGATCACCACTCATTATGATAAGTGCAGGGCGATCATCCTCCGCACCCCTGTTGATTATCTTGGCTAAATGGGTATCGGCGGCTACCAGTGCATCGTCACTGTGGTGATGCGGATTGCGGCAGGAACCGTGGAATACTTGGGTTAATTCAGGGGTAAAACGTACACTTGGCGTCGACGCATCGCCGTAGTTTAGCTGGCTTATCGTGGCAAAAATATCACCATGCTGAGCGGCAGACACTTGGTAAGGTGTGACGATATTGGGCGCGAGCAACTCTGGGCGCGACAGTATTATTAGATATTGATGGGCATGTTGCCCAAGTGGCACATAGTGTAAATCGGCATCCTGCAATAGGTTCTCTTGCTCACCAAGACGCAGCTTAAGTTCAGTTAATGGCTCACGACTTACAAACCACAGGGTAAAGTGTGAGGCATCGCAGTGGCGCAGCATGGGGCCAGCTAATATCAGAGGAAGTGTCGTACTCAAATTCTGCCTATGGGTATTTGGGTTAATCTTGCATGAGTTAACCCTAAGTAAGTTTGGTTTAGAAGAGTAAACAAGTGCGTTGAATATGAAAAGCTTTTAGAATTGTTAGCCATAAATATGCGTTGAAACTGAATGGGGCGATATGGCTAAGATTATGGTCACGGGGGCGACTGGGCTACTCGGTAGAGCTGTCGTAAAACAGCTTGAATTAACAGGACATGAGGTTATCGCCACGGGTTTTAGCCGCGCAAGTGAACGAGTGCATAAACTCGATCTTACCGCCCCTTCGGATGTCGAGGCATTTATCGCCCGCGAGCAACCGCAAGTGATAGTGCACTGCGCCGCCGAGCGTCGCCCCGATGTTTCCGAGCAAAATCCGCAGGCGGCATTGGCGCTTAACTTAACCGCGAGCCAAGCCTTAGCTATGGCAGCTAAGGCCAATAACGCTTGGCTTATCTATATTTCCACTGACTATGTGTTCGATGGCACTCAACCTAAATACGCTGAAGATGCAGTCACTCATCCGGTTAATTTTTATGGTGAATCTAAGCTAAAGGGCGAAGAAATCGTGCTAGACACTAGCGCTGATTTTGCCGTGCTACGCTTGCCAATCCTTTACGGCCAAGTAGAAAAGCTGAGTGAATCTGCTGTGCTAGTGCTGGTTAACCAATTGATTGAGCGTCGCGCTCAGGGTGTTGATCATTGGGCGATACGCAGTCCAACCTCGACCGCCGATATTGCCCAAGCCATAGACAAGATGATTGCACAGCATATTGAACATTCTACCGTGCAGGGGATTTATCATTTTAGCGCCGCAGAGACTATGACTAAGTATCAGATGTTGTTGACCTTAGGGGATATTCTCCAACTCAGTACCGCGCACTTAACGCCTGAGTCTACGCCGACAGATAACGCCAAGCGGCCAAGGGATTGCACCTTAAGCTGTGCGCGTTTAGCTGCGCTGGGGATTAGTTCTGAAATCAATTTTGCCACAGGCGTGTGCCAAGCATTAACACTATCGAGTGGTGCACTTGCCACGCTCGGACTCACTCTGTAGGAATCGCCATGGCTAAGATCTTAGGGACCAGTCTACAGGCTGCCGACCAAGTCGCATTACTGCGAACCTTAGGTTTGCTGCTGCAAATAGGCTTAACCACGTTTGCCGCCGATACTTTTGGTCTTAGCCTGCAAATGGAGCCGTTAGTGCATGTGTTAGTGCTAGAGGTGTTATACCTTTCGCTCACATTGGCGCTACGTAAACCCTTATTTGCTAAGGAGCGCGGCCTCTTTATTGCGCTCAGCTTAGACACGCTATTTTGGATATCTTGGTTGCACTTTTCCGGCGGCGCGACCAATGCGTTTATCTCGTTATTACTGTTGCCGATTGCACTTGCTGCTGTGACTTTGCCGATCTGGGCGCCTTGGGCACTGACGGCTATTTCAACCTTTGCCTACAGCCTGATGATCTTTACTGTGCCCGAATCCCCCATGCAGCACCACGGTATGGACATGAGTTCCCACTATTTAGGCATGTGGTTCAACTTTGTGATTTCAGCTTTGGTGATGACAACCAGCGTAGCGTTAATCACTAAGCGTATGCGCCGCCAAGATGCGCAGTTAGCTTATATGCGCGAAGGGCAATTGCGTCAGGAGCAACTCTTAGCCCTAGGTACAGTATCGGCGCAGATGGCGCATCAATTGGCCACGCCGCTCTCGAGTCTGAGGTTATTACTCGATGAAGTAAAAGAAGACATGAGCGATACCTCGATAACGATTGTCGAGATGGAAACTGCGTTAGGTCGCTGTGAACATACCCTTGCCGAGCTGAGATTAGCGACGGAGTCGATCCGCGATCGCCGCCAGCGCCCACTAAAGATCATTGAGCTGGTGGACAGTTTAAAGCAAAAAACCTTGTTGTTAATGCCGCAAACTGAACTGAATTGGTTGATCACTTGTATGCCTGAACAACTGGCAGAGCAAAGTATTCTGACTGATATGAGTTTAACGCCAGCCATCATGGCCTTGATTGAAAATGCTGCCCGCGCTAGCGCCGAAACCATAGGTGCGCCGCAGGTGGATATCAGTTTAGATATAGCGCCAAACGAAGAGCAGATCTACTTGCAGATCCGCGATTATGGCACTGGTATCGCGCCCGATTTATTGCCACAGTTGGGCACCTTACTCATAGAAAGTCCCAAGGGTTTAGGTGTCGCTTTGCTACTCAGTCATGCCAGTTTAGAGCGTTTGGGTGCAGAGTTGATTTTGGCTAATCATCCCCAAGGTGGCACTGTGGCACAAATTCGTTTCACTATATTAAGGGGGCTGGCGTCGTCTGTATCGCACAAGACTAAGGTTAGTGACGAGGTAAGTTCATGAAACGTTTGTTGATTGTTGAGGATGACCTTTCCCTTGCGAGTATTTTAGGCCGCCGATTAACACGCCATGGCTTTGAATGCCGATTAACACATGATGCCAGTGATGCTCTGCTGGTGGCGCGGGAATTTCGTCCTAGCCATATTCTTTTAGATATGAAGCTTGCCGAAGCCAATGGCCTAGGATTAATTGTGCCGCTGCGTCATCTGCTGCCCAAGGTGACTATGGTGTTACTCACCGGCTACGCCAGTATCGCCACTGCGGTGGAAGCGATTCGTCTCGGCGCCGATAATTATTTAGCTAAACCTGTGGATACCCAAACCTTGCTCGCCGCACTGGAAATGGATGGGCATTCCCATACTCTTCAAGAAGATGAAGTCGACGATTCGCCACTTAATCCTAAGCGTTTGGAGTGGGAGCATATTCAGCAAGTGCTCAATGCTAACCAAGGCAATGTGTCCGCCACGGCTCGCCAATTGGGAATGCATCGTCGGACGTTACAACGTAAATTGCTGAAGAAACCAGTGGGTGAAAGTGGACATTTGAAGTAACGATTCATCCACGTGTGGGCAAGGGGCAAGGGGCAAGGGGCAAGGAGCAACAGGCAACAGCTTAAGGCAAACCTTATGAGGTACTGAGGCTGAGCCGTTTGACCATAAAAAATGCCACTCAAAAGGGCTGAGTGGCATTAACAAGAAAACGAGAAGTGAATCGATGAATTAGCGCTAGGATTTTACGCTAGCGCCACTGCACGATTAGGTTATGCGATTAAAAATTAACGGTTTCTTCGTTTGAGCAAGGGCCGTTAGTTTCACACACTTTATAGGTGAAGCTTGCGCCAGCTAGGTCAGTGAAGCGGTCAATAAACGATGAACTGCTTGAAGTACCCACCGCAACACCGTTACGGAAGATAGTATATTCATCAGCGTTGTGACCTTCCCATTCGAGTGCAACACGAATGCTGCCGCGACGAGATTTGTTCGCATTTTTTACTGCCATTTCTAATGCGACTTCAGGGACTTCAACCGCAAATTCTGCCGAAGTGCTTGCTGTTGCGCCATCGTTGTCAGTTACAGTCAGTGTCACTGTGTAGCTGCCTGACTGGGCATACTGATGATTGACACTCGCACCTGCGGCATTTGTACCATCACCAAAATCCCAGTTCCATGACGTCAGGTCGCCATCGCTGTCAGTACTGGTGCTTGTGAAGCTACCGTTACCGTTAGCAAAGCTTGCAGTAAAGCCTGCGGTTGGAGCTTGGTTTGGTGTGTCATCGCCGTCATAAGCACCCACTAGGCTCACACCTGTGTAGCTGCTATAGCCGCTGACCATCACCCAATAAGTTCCCGTTTGAGCAGGATCAATAGCACAGCTTTCGGCATTACCTGACTTGTATGGACGGCAATCATAGCTGCTAGACGTCGGCGCTTGACCAAATTTAACATACATGTCCGCATCACCTGTGCCGCCTGACATATTGAAGCTCAGGTTAGTTGCACCGCTAGCGACGTCTAGTTTGTAGTATTTTTTGCTACCTGACGCACCCGCCAAACCTGTCACAGCAACACCGTTGGCGAGCTCAGTGGCTTCTGGTGGTGGCGGTGGTGGTGGGGTTTCGCAAGGGGTGATACCCACAGCGGCAAACGCAGTGACCACATCGCTAGCATTTAAGCCTAAGTCAGTTGCGGCCGATTTAACACCACAGGCGCCTTGCCAGAATAAGCTGTCCGCCGTCCAATATAATTGGTTAGCGACTACAAATGTTTGGAATGCTTTGCGTGTATCCCAACCCGGTAAGTTAGCTAAAGTGTAGAAAGCTTTATTGAATACACCTGAACTGTGGTGCACATCGATGCCATCATAGTAATCGTCGATATGACCGATTGAGATACCGTCTAAGGTTGGATCTGCCATGTAGCGCAGTGCACCGCTGCCTTTAAAGATATCGGCGCCGACTAACCAGTCGTTTGTGCCGTGCATGTAAAATTCAGCAGCTTCACCCGCCATATCTGAGAAGGCTTCGTTCATGCCGCCAGATTGATCTGCGTAAACCAGCCCTGAGTTTTGTTCAGTGAACCCGTGGCTCACTTCGTGTGCCGAGACATCTAAGCTCACTAATGGGTGGAAGGTTGTTGCGCCATCACCGAAGGTCATAGCGCTGCCGTCCCAGAAAGCGTTTTCGTAGTTGTTGCTGTAGTGAACTCGCATCGTTAACTGGAAAGTTAACGGCGCAGTGTTGTACCACTCGCTATACATCTTGTAGATCACGTTACCGAAGTAGTGCGCATCGTTTAATGGCGAGTAAGCACCGTTGATCTCTTTAACTGTATTGCGTGGGCAAGTATAAGAGAAGGCTGTTGCGCCTGATGTAGCACCGTTTAAGTTAACGGTTTTCACGTTAGGTGAGTTCATGGTGCAGGTGTCACCGCTCACTTCAACGTCTAAGTAAGAGAAATCTGTACCGTATTCGTATTGGCCAGTCTTGATGTTACCGCCAGGACCTGTACCGCTCGCGGCGTGGTTAATCCCTTCCCAACGCTTGAGCACTTCACCTGAGTGTGCGTCAATCATAGTGAATGGACGGCTTGGCTCATCGCCATATACAACAAAAGACGTCACATAAACGAGGCGAGTTTTAGCCGCATCATCAAGGTAAAGCCATAATTTTGCTTGTTTGTTTTCAGCTTTTAGGCCGGCAACAGCTTTCTCTGACTTGCCACGAATGGCAATATCTAACGCTTTGTTAGCCGTTAAAGTGGGTTTGACAAAATCAGCCGACTTTTCAATATTTTTTAATACGCGGCCAGACATGTCGCTGTAGAAGCCCATGCTCGATTGTGACGTTGCAACAGAGAAACCATAAACAGGCACGTCATGGAAATATTGTTGTAAACGTTGTTTCTGCTTGCCTTGACCTAGGTCGAGTTTTTTCTCGACTTTGAGTTGGCTACCTGCGTCTAAGTTGAACTGAGACACTAAGTTATTGCTTGAAGACGCGCTTCTAAGAGTACCGACATCGACAACATCGGCAGCAAATGCGGATGTGCCTAACGTGGCCGACACAGCAATGAAGAGTAGCGACAGTTTTTTGTTTAGCATCATGCTTAAAATCCTTTTTCCGTTTGTCATTAACGTTGGAATGCCATACTGCTTAACTGGCTCGGGCGAGCGTTTTTTTATTGTAATTTCTACAGGGTCGTCGGCATCCCTCTGCCATGGCCGAATAGAATGAGCTGTTGCTCAGGCGGAAATTCTCAGATTTTTATTCTGTGTAAAGCGTGAATAACCGCATGACCTTATATGTTATTTAAATGTAAAAGTGTTAACAATCGTACAAAGGAACTATCTTCAGCATTCATTTAGGTGCTTTTAAATTTGAATTAGGACTTTTGGGTAATAGCGATTTAGCCTAGTCAAATGGCGGGTTTTGTGAGTCGTAAAAAGTGCTTTATTGATGAATTTTCATTGGGTTAGGTTGGAATTGTTAGCGAGGTTAAGCGGGTTGTTTCTAGGCGGGTGATTTTTGAGCGGGTGGCTTTAAGGATTAGTGGTGCTTTTGGGCATAACCCTTTTTTAAGGGCAAAGATCCATCGCTTTGCCGGATTCATTTTGAAAAATGTACTTTGCAAGAGCCATTTGAAAGATGGCCTTTGAAATATGTACGTTGCAAGAGCCCGTACGCATCGCGCGACTTGGCTTACTGTTCAGCTTATTTCACCAAGGTAACTCAGTGCCATCGTAGGCGAAAAAGCACCCTGTTTGTGCCGGAGTGGCATTGGCAATGATCGGCAGCAAGCAGTTGGCGACATACTCAGGTGTAAACAGTTTGCTTTTAGGCACACTCTGTTGAAAGGGTTGAGATAATGGCGTATCTGTGGTGCCCGGATGCATGGCTAATACTACGCAGTGTTTCATATTCCGCTGCCACTCAATCGACAGTGTTTTGAGAAACATATTCAGCGCAGCTTTTGAGGCGCGATAGCTGTACCAGCCACCTAATCTATTATCGGTAATGCTGCCGACTTTTGCCGATATCACGGCAAATCTTGCCGAGTCACTTTGTTTTAAGGCATGGCAGAAGTGCTTCGCCAGCATGACGCTGGGCAGGGTGTTGAGCGTTAAATTGTGCTGGAAAAAGGCGATATCCAATGACTGTAGGCTTTTTTCTGGCCCTTTATCTTGGGTGTGCAAAATCCCGACACAGTTAATCATCCAGTCTAATTCAGTGAGTTGTTCACTCAGCTGTTTAATCTCGGCCTCATTGGTCACATCTAGCGCATGCCATTGGATATTATTCTGCGTGTCTTGAGGAAGATGATGCCTGTAGGTGGCGTGCACGGTTGCGTCGGGATATGTCTCTTGGACTCGCTTAACCATGGCTTGACCAATACCCCCACTTCCACCGACGATAAGTACTTTCATGGCAAATTCTCCCTATCCAAATATCTATATCAAATTCTTTATATCAAACTCTTTATATCAATGAGTCACGCTTAACATTACTCAGCTACAAACGGTTTAGGTGAACGAGGTTGTGTTCCGCTGTGGCTAATATGGCGCTTCTTACGGACTCGTCCATTTTGTCCCAAGTTTGGTATAGCATGCCGATCCTAGGATTTTGCGATAATCGCGCGCGGTGTTTGTCCATAAAGCGCCAATAAAAGCTATTGAACGGGCAGGCGAGTGTGCCGCTGCGCTCTTTTATCTTGTAATGACAGCCGCTGCAGTAATCACTCATTTTATTAATGTAAGAGCCGCTGGCGGCGTAGGGTTTAGTACCGACAATGCCGCCGTCGGCAAACAATGCCATGCCGCGGGTGTTGGGCATTTCAACCCATTCGATGGCGTCAACATACACGCCTAAATACCACTCATCGACTTGATTTGGCTCGATTTCGGTTAATAAGCAGAAATTGCCGATCACCATTAAGCGCTGAATATGATGGGCGTAGGCAAAATCTAATGATTGGGATAAGGCTTGTCGCATGCAGTTCATTTTAGTGTCGCCATGCCAAAAATAATCGGGCAGCGTCCCATGGACATCGAGCGCATTAGTGCTGGCGTAATGCGGCATATTCGCCCAGTAAATGCCGCGAACGTATTCTCGCCAACCTAATATCTGCCGCACAAATCCTTCGACTTGAGCGATATCAATCTCAGCATTCGTTTGATAACTTTCGATGGCCGTATTGATGACTTCTAACGGGCTGATTAATTTACTGTTAAGGCTGAATGATAGTCGACTATGGTACAAGCTCCACTTGGCAGGATGTTGCGCTGTCATGGCATCTTGAAAACGGCCAAAGGAAGGCAAGCAAACCTGACAAAAATACGTTAATAATTCGAGGCTTTGCGCACGGTTTATCGGCCACAGCAATTGCGCATCAATGCGACCCATGGTCGGGATTTGGTGACGCTCAAGCCTAGCGAGAATTTCAGTTACATCGAGGCTAAACATTAATGGCTCAGGCAAGACTTTTATATCCTGAGTTTTAAGCTTCTGACGGTTGTTGGCATCAAAGTTCCATTGCCCACCGAGTGGCTTTTCGTCTTGCATCAAGATGTTGTAACGCTTACGCATGCGGCGATAAAAGTGCTCCATCATAATGTGTTTGCCGACGGGGAACTGCGCATCGATTTCGTCAAAGGGTAAGATAAAGTGCTCTGTATCGACACAGTTCACCACGGCAGTATTGAGCTTAAGTTGGCTCAATTGCTCAAGCAGGCGGTATTCATCAGGCCTTTGGTATTCAAACTTGATCGCGCCAACCTGTGTTACCTGATGTTGAATTAGCGTCAGTAGATCGCTATAGCCTTGGGTGCCATCATGAGTGTCATCTAGATTCAAATAAAGCACTTGATGCCCTTGCGCACGCAGCTCTTGGGCAAATTGCGCCATTGCCGCAAAGAAGGCACATATTTTTTGCACATGGTGGGTTACATAAGTGTTTTCTTGGTGCAATTCTGCAATCACATACAGCACTTGATCATCAACACGGTTAAACCAAGAATGCTGGGCATTGAGTTGATCGCCTAAAATTAACCTGACTGTATGGAATTGCTGTAATTGCATTAAGTGGACTCGTTGAATGACTTTCGCGGTTAAGCATTTCGCGATGGGATATTGCCGGACATTACGAATTGGGTTGCAGTGAGGATCACAAAGCAGGGTATTTGTCGTGATTTCGACAAGGAGGTTTATCTAAACTTGGTTTGATAGTTTTTAAAGCGAAGTCAAAGTCGGGGGCTTCACCCCTTGATTCTCAATCAAGAGCCCTTGCCGAACAACGTCCATGTCTAACTGCCAGTTCGTCATCCTTGGCTCTCGTTTGTACCGCTGTTTCGCAGCACTCACCCTAGCGAAGTTACATGCATTAACTCTTTATTTATAAGCAGGGCTTCGTGCTTATTCAAAATCGCTAACGCTTACGGTGGTACATCCCTATTAATTAAATAAAGAATCCGAAAGCTAACTCGGCATCCATGCCTCGCTCATGCGATTTTCTTCAACGCCCTTCAGCAACTTCGCAGGTGAAGGTGAACTTCTGAAGTTTTAGTGTTGTTTGTTAGTATTTAAAAAGAGTACTAACACTCCATTTTTAAAATTTAACAATGGGAGTCTAAATAACACGAGCTAATTCATATAATAAGGCTGGTGGAGCACGTTTTATATTACAAAAATGAGATTGGTATCCTTAGATATAAAAACATCGGCCTAGACCGATGTTTTGGGGTTGTATGATGCAATAAAATTCACATAAACAGTGAGATAGCTAACCACTAATCCCAATATACTGTATAGACATGATAGCCAGCATACGGCTTAGGGGATAGTTGATGTTCGCCATAGGGCCAGCCTGTCTCCATTCCATCTGCCGCGATTCCTTCAATCCATTCTTCCACTTCCGCCAGAAGCGCACAGGTAAGAATATGAATGTTCTCAGCTGCAGGCCATAGCTCATCATCCTCAAGTGCTTCGGACCATTCATCGTGCATCCCAACATAAACACCTTGCACATCTGACCTATGTTCGATTTCTTTAAAGCAACGATAGATTTCTTTGATGGATGGTCGACCATAACCCCAATTATTGGGTGCGATAGACTCTTCATCTTCGTTTTCTAAAAAGTACTCATTTAATGTCACTACCGGACAGTGCTCTGGATCGGCGGTCGATAAGGCGCTTAATTTATTGAGTAATTCCGTTCTCGTTGTCACTGACAATACTCCATTTCTAAGATTTGTTTCCAGCGAAGGTTTAACTGTTTTATCACATATGCAGGGCTAATAATAAATCTGGCCATCCATTTTAGAGCAACAATATAATGCACTTTCAGGTTGCCTACAAAGAAGCTGTTTTCAAGACACCCAGCTTAAATGGCGTGGTAGTTAACCTCCGACTATAAGCATTAAACAAGGAGGTTTATATGCCGCGTCCTCTCAGAACTCAGATAAGCCTTGAAGACACTCCCTGTTACCATTGCTATAGCTGCGTTGTGCGGCATGCTTTTTTATGTGGCGATGATGCCTATTCTGGGAAAAATTATGGCCATCGCTGTAGTTGGGTTGAGTCACTACTGTTTGAACTTGAAGCCGTTTTTGCTATCGATGTTGCAGCCTTTGCGGTGATGTCGAATCATCTACATGTGGTGCTGCGGGTCGATATCGACAGTGCCAATCGTTGGACTGACTGAGAAGTGCTGGAGCAGTGGCATAAGTTGTTTAAAGGCGATGAATTAACACAAAAATCCGTTTAAGGAGAGTTAGTTGAGGCGCATGAGGTCAACCGATTAAAGCATTCAATTGCAATTTACCGCAGCCGATTATGCGATATTTCATGCCTAAGTTTTCAAAAGAGTGCGATGTTTGAATGAGCTAATAGCAAGACAAGCAAATCAAGAAAATCAAGAAAATAACTGTACAGGCCGCTTTTAGGAGGGATGGTTTAAATCACAGGCCTTACTTGATGAAGTTGCTGATTTAAAATGGTAGGCCTGATAATTTTCATTTCATTATCCTTGACCATGTGCTCGCGGTGTTCGCACTTCCTTATGCTGCAAATGGCGCCATCGAGCGCTTAGGGATAACTCATTTTTACATCAAAGTCGGCGAGTCACTGGCGTAATAGTCTTAATCGTTGAGTACATTGATCAAAAAGTTATTATTTTATAGTATGTTACTCAATTTTAATGCGTCACTTAACGCAGCAGGAGCTTAGTTCGTATGCGGGAATATGATGGGATTGAAAAGCGTTACCAAAGGCCAGATGCCGATTTAGCTAAAAGTTTGATGATTATCGAAAATTTATTGGGTTTTACGCCGCTAGAGGATAGGTTGGAATTTGATTTGTCTTTTTGGGCTGGCGGTTCAGGTGTATTCGATAAGTTGGCGGTTTCATGTTCTGTGACTCCCGAGCAAATGGTACTCGCGCAAGATAAGTTGAGACTCTATTCCCCAGAGGCGGCGATAGCGTTGGATGAATGGCGTGATGATTTTATTTGGTTAGTGGAGGATGAAGACGTTTGTACCGATGTGCTGGTTAGGTCGGCGCATTTTATTAATGAGAATAAAGCGCCATTTCAAGATGTTTGTATTAAAACGCAGTCTATTTATTTCGCTTATATGAGTGATGTGAATGGCTGGACTGCGGTATGGGGTCAGCAAGATAGGCTCAATTATGCTTATTTATGTCAAGGATAGCCTTTATCTTTAAGTGATTACCGACAATCGCCAGTTAAGTCTTATTCACTAGTCCGTAATCAAGGGCGTAGCTTTTAAGCTTGGCATCGAGATCATCTAGATCTTTATAAAACTCGTCATCGAGCTTATCGAGTACGCTGTACAGGTCTTGGTTATCGGTGGCGGCTAAACGATGATCTCTGTCGATTGGTACTGGCTTTTCGCCAAACACGGCCTGTTTTGCTTGGTGCAGTAAGTTTAACGAGTGGCTTGCTCCCATTTGGATAAGTCCACGTTCAGCGAAGGCGTAATGCTCACCTGAAGAGTTGTCGAAATACTGAATAAATCCACCATTATAGATCTCGCCAGATAAGCAGTTCACCGCATAGTAATTTTGTTCCTCTGGTCTAAGCGTATAAAAACCTTGATCTTTATTATGTACCCTTAAAACAAGATCTCGCCAAAAGGCTCGAAAGGGACAGGTTTTATCGAGTTCACGCTCTTGTTGGTAGTATTCCTTCGCACGCTCGAGGTTTGCACGTATGCCATTTTTGCAGGGCATGCATAAACCCTCATTTTTCTCGGCGGTACTCGGAAGGGTTAAGGTGTTACATTCTTGGCAGGGGATTTTTTCCGACATGGTCTTTCCTTTAATACTCAAGTCAGTAAGAGAACTCACAGCTTCACAAATTGCCCATTGTTAAATTCTCTGTTTCTAGAGTTTACATCCCACAATTAAGCGTCTATTTACCTAACGTACTAGTTGTACTTTATCTTCATCGCAATCAGCGGTTCGCGTGAGGCTTTTTCTGCGCGTAGGCGGGCGAGGTATTTTTCCCATAGATCCACTTGGTGGGTGGCGAGATCGTAGAGCACTTTCCACGAGAATAGGCCTGTGTCGTGGCCGTCATCGAAGACGATTTTCACTGCGTAGTTGCCGACGGGTTCTATGGCACTGATGTTGACGTTTTTCTTGTGGGTGACCAGCTTTGGATTACCGTGACCATGCACTTCGGCCGAGGGCGAGTAGACTCTGAGCATCTCGCAGCTGAGCTGATATTGCTCACCATTGTCGAAACTGATTTCTAGAATGCGTGATTTACGTTTCAGTTTAAGATCGGTGACATTGGGCGTTGCTGTGGTCATAGGTTGGCTACCAAGAAAATGCTAAGGATAGGATAACGACTCATTAAAATAACACCTGACTAATGTAACCACTCGCGGCCAAGGATACAAAGGTTAAGCGAGAGCCTTGGTCAGGCTTTTTCGTTTAAGTCACACTTTTGCATTTGAGTCGTTTACCGCCAAGTCGTTTGAGCTTGGCGGTGAACAGTTTAGTACTAGAGGATAAAGCGGCTGAGATCTTCGTCTTGGACTAAGTTATCTAAGTGGGCGCTGACATAGTCGGCGTCGATAACAAAGGCGGAGCCCGATTTTTCCGATGCCTCGTAGGAGATATCTTCCATCAGCCTTTCCATCACAGTGTGTAAACGACGGGCGCCGATGTTTTCGGTGCGCTCGTTCACTTGCCATGCGGCTTTCGCAATGCTGTCGATACCCGATTCGCTGAATTCAACTTTCACGCCTTCTGTGCCCATCAGCGCGATATATTGCTCGGTGAGCGAGGCGTGTGGCTCGGTTAAAATGCGTTTAAAATCATTGGCTGATAGCGCATCTAACTCGACACGGATCGGTAAACGACCTTGTAATTCAGGAATTAAATCCGACGGTTTAGACATCTGGAATGCACCAGAGGCGATAAACAGTATGTGGTCGGTTTTTACCATGCCGTGTTTTGTGGTGACTGTGCAGCCTTCGATCAGCGGCAGTAAGTCACGTTGCACGCCTTCACGGGAAACGTCTGGGCCTGAGGTTTCGCCGCGCTTACAGATTTTGTCGATTTCGTCGAGGAACACTATGCCGTGTTGCTCAACCATTTCAATGGCTTGTTCTTTTAAATCTTCTTGATTAACCAGTTTTGCGGCTTCTTCTTCGATCAATAGCTTAAAGGCTTCTTTGATCTTCATCTTGCGACGTTTTGCTGGTGCTTGGCCCATGTTTTTAAACAGACTTTGCAGCTGGTTGGTCATTTCTTCCATGCCTGGAGGCGACATGATTTCAACACCAATTTGCGGTTGGGCTACATCGATATCGATTTCTTTATCGTCTAATTGACCTTCGCGTAGCTTTTTGCGGAAGACTTGACGGGTATTTGAGTTGGAATCGGTTTCAGTGCTTTCCCAGTCGTTTTTCGGCTTAGGCAACAGGGCATCGAGAATGCGCTCTTCGGCATTTTCTTCAGCGCGTTGGCGACATTTGCCCATTTGCTGTTCACGGGTCAGCTTGATGGCGATATCGGTCAAGTCGCGGATGATTTGCTCGACTTCCTTACCGACATAACCCACTTCTGTGTATTTAGTGGCTTCGACCTTGATAAAAGGCGCGTTCGCCAGTTTGGCTAAACGGCGGGCAATTTCAGTTTTACCAACGCCCGTTGGGCCAATCATCAGAATATTTTTTGGGGTGACTTCTTGACGGAAATCCGCGTCAAGTTGCATCCGGCGCCAGCGGTTACGCAGGGCGACAGCAACAGAACGTTTGGCCTTTTGTTGGCCAATAATGTGTGCATCCAGCTCGTGGACAATCTCACGGGGGGTCATTTCAGACATAATATTCCTCACGGGCTGTTTAGTAATTGAGTTCTTCAATCGTTTTGAATTGATTGGTGAATACGCAGATATCCGCAGCAATAGTCAGGGATTTTTCGGCGATTTCTAAGGCTGACAGCTCAGTATTTTGCAATAGTGCAAGGGCCGCCGCTTGGGCATAGTTGCCGCCTGAACCAATGGCAACTAAGTCGTGTTCTGGCTGAACGACATCACCATTACCTGTGATGATCAGCGAAGTTTCCGCATCGGCCACGACTAACAGGGCTTCGAGTTTACGCAGCATACGGTCGGTACGCCAATCTTTGGCTAGCTCAACGGCTGAGCGCAATAAGTGGCCTTGGTGCATTTCAAGTTTGGCCTCAAAACGCTCGAATAGGGTGAAAGCATCGGCGGTGCCGCCTGCAAAACCTGCCAGTACCTTGTTGTGATATAAGCGACGCACTTTTTTGGCGTTACCTTTCATGACGGTATTGCCTAGGGAGACTTGGCCATCGCCGGCGATGACAACTTGATTATTACGGCGTACTGATACGATAGTGGTCACAATGAATCCTCTTCTGGCCCGCAGCAAAAGTTGCGGTGGATGATGGGATATATATGGGGATGGATGACAATAATTCAAGTAATCGCGGCAAATGCCAAAGGAGTTTGCGATCTTTCGCGCTCCTTTAGCAATAAAAATAAGCGCTTACTGGGAAAGGGTGGATCGACCTACAATAGTGCGGCCATCGAAGGGATAGTATTTAAGATCCCAGTTTTCACTGCCGAAGCTGCGATCGTCCGAGACATAGTTGAAAATGCAGTAAGCATTGGGATCTTTTATGTCGACGGCACCATACCAGTAAACAATGTCGACATTGGGAACTGTGCGCCAAGAGTATTGATCGGCAATGACAAATTCATTATTAGCCAAAAGACCTTGCCATAACTGACCACAATAATCGCCCTGCAATTTAGCACCGGCATCAGCGGTTGCAGTCTCTATTCCCAGTGGAAATCCTGTGGTGGTCGAGTCGAGTTTTCCGTCACCATAACAGGCGAGATCTTGGGTATAACCAGAGTGACCGCCCGCAAGCCAGCAACTGTGATAAAGCTTAACACCAGAGGCAAAGGCCGCAAATGCGGTTTTGGCTCTGGCATCGTGGGCATCTTGGCCTAGGTTTAAAAACCGTGGTGCTGCGACGACGGCCAAGATCCCAAGGATGATAATGACCACAACCAGCTCAATTAATGTAAAGCCCTTCGATGACTGCAAACGACTCATATTGCTCACCTATCTGTTAGAGGACAATATTCTAACGGAACTTTGATTTGCAATCAGTAAGTCATTGATAATATCTAGTTGTTTAACATTGTTGTTACATGGCTCTACAGTAAGATGGTAAGCCGCAAAATGGCAAGCCATCACTTCATCTTTCAATGCCATCTGCCGAATGTAAACGGCTTATAAAGCCGTTTTGTCTATAACACGATAGCGGGTTTGTACGTAGCCATTGTCGTACTGCTGCGTGTGAATTGGCATTAATTGAATCGCTTGAGCTAAGTCGCCAAAGAGTGGAATACCTTTACCCAGTAAAGTGGGGATGCGAGTGAGCGTGAGTTCCTGAATTAGCCCTGCCGCTAAAAAGCCTTGGATTGTTTGGCCGCCATCGATATAGAGATGCTTAAAGCCACGGGTTTTGAGTTGCTCGCTAATGCTTGCTGCATCGCCATTTAGCACTTGCACGTGCTCACTTAACGCCGACGGTACTGTTACACCGCTGCGACTTAATACAAACACTGGGATATTTACATAGGGCCAATCACAATCGAAGGAGAGGACTTTTTCAAAGCTTTTTCGTCCCATTACAATCGCATCGATAGTGTCGATAAAGGCATGATAACCAAAGTCTTCATCGGGATTAGTACCGGGGTGCTGATTTAAAAAGTCGATATCCCCATCGGGCGTTGCGATATAACCGTCGAGGGTCGCGGCAATAAAAACGGAGGCTTTCATTCATCTTCCTTAATGCTATTTTCGAGCGTGTTTCTCTAATGATTCTTTCAGTGCTTGTTGTTGAGCGAGGCAGTCTTGTTTTGCTTTGCCCGACATATCGTTACACGTTTGACCTTTATCTGGGCCTTCCAATATAGCCGCCGCAACATAAACTGCGGCGTCGGCTGCATTGCATTCTTGTTTGCTGTAGGGGGAATTTGTATCACATTTTGAATTAAGTGGCCCAACGCAGCCACTCATACTGGCCAAGACTAAGGTGCTAAAGCTGAGTAATATTAAAGGTTTGAACATTCGCTCTTCCATGATTCTTATTATTTGAGACGGTTGGAAAGTATATAACTGCTTTGCAGACGGAACTAGAATTGGATCGTTCCATTTCCACTTTAGTTGTTATCTTGGAGGAAGGCATTCGCAGATGGAAGCAAAAAAATCCCCGAGGGTATAGTTACCCTCGGGTGGAGGTTCAAAAAGCAGTGGATTTCTTGAGCGCCCGCGGGGCACAAAGGAAGGAACCTATGGTGTGATTGTGCGGGCTGATACGATATTTAACAAAGCCAAATGCACAAACTGCGACAGCTTGTCGCAGGTAGGATTAATTTTTTATGCAGCAAGCCCACCTTACAGGGTAAATCTATATTGCAAAGTGAAGCTTCACACCTGTGATATTGCTTCACTTCGCTATATGTTCTCTTCTTGCTACAGCGCGATGCTGTTTATACGTTTAGATATTTGTTTTTAAAAGGCAAATTGCGGCTGGCACACTGTCTATTCCGCATTCCTCTAATGTTTTGCTCATGCTTTGTACAAATTCAATTTTATGCTGCCTAACGACTTGATAAAGCTGAAAGCACATCACAATATCACTTTCAGATAGTCCTTTATTTTTAAAGGCTATTGCAGATAAATAGCTGCGGATCATAAAACAATCGAGTACGAGTAAACGGAATGCTTCCCAAGATAATTGCTGTGAGTCTAGTAAGGGGAAATGGTAGTGGTAAATTGAATATAAAATGTATCGTTCAAAAAGTTCCGTATAGTTAACCAATGCGGGTACTGCATGCTCAGTCCATGCTTGATTCAACGCATCAATTTGATAACTATTTTCTTCATTACACAGTGCAGCAACAGCCTGATTTAACGACGTAAATCTTGCGCGTACACCTCTAGAATGAGTTTTACACAACTCATTATGAACAGTAATAAAGGCATGCGTCTGCGGCAGTGGGGAATAAGGTAAGTTCTTATATTGCTCTGCCAATGCGCCTGACTGTGCATACAATTTTAGTTGTTGTAAGCGCTTATCTAGTTCTTCTATTGGTAAGGTATTTTGACGGACTTGGTCACTAACCTTGATTAATAGCCCTATGGCCAGCAGTGCTTGTTGCCAACCACCTCCCAAATTCAATAATAGGTCGAGACTGTATTCATGGGTTTTTTCTAGCCACGTAGGACTTGGCGTTGAAGGCTGTTTTATGCCACTTATATTGGAATCAAATTGGAAAGCATTAGGATTAAATAACACTGAGCGAGCGACTTCTGGGCAAGATAGATAGAGGCTTTCGTATTTATTACCGCCAATGACCTTGTGGATCCTTGGATAAGTTTTACATGTATGACTTAAGGCCTGTTCACCCGCTTTTGCATGGATGTCACAAAGCTTATGTTCGTTAACAAATGGGCATGAACCTTGCGCATCAAGTCTAATGTCGGCCCAATCGCTTGTACTTTTCTTTGTTTCAATAAATGCAGTCTTTGCCGTTGTAGCGAGCAGTGGGTGTTTAATCGTGTTTTTATAGCTCTTTTTATCAAATGATATTCGCCAATCGTAACAGCAACTGTCTTCACATTCTGGTCCAACACATTGGAATTGAGTGACATAACCGGGTTTTATTATGAGGTTGTCCATCGGTAATTTCGTTAAATTTACAGTAATTTAGGACAAAGGTAACAAATCAAACTCCCTTATTCCAGTTTTGTTAAATGCCGATTAGATCTAAGCCAATTTAGGTACAATTAATATTTTACTCTCATCAACTAGTGCGATAGAAGTTCTTTGATTAAAACTTATACGCTCATTGGAATGCCATTTATTTCGCACTGCATATTGGTTCATTATTTATAAAACAGAATTCAGATTGCCTAAGTGCTGCACTAGCTCTGCCATATTGTTCACTTCGAGCTTTTTCATGATTTTTGCGCGGTGTACTTCAATCGTGCGCAGGGATAAAAACATCGCCTCCGATATTTGCTTGTTAGTCATGCCTTGGATCACATGGGCTAACACTTGCTGTTCGCGCTCAGTCAGTTGGTCAAACTT
This sequence comes from Shewanella sp. SM87, assembly GCF_025653705.1. Classification (NCBI taxonomy): domain Bacteria; kingdom Pseudomonadati; phylum Pseudomonadota; class Gammaproteobacteria; order Alteromonadales; family Shewanellaceae; genus Shewanella; species Shewanella sp. SM87. The sequence continues at coordinate 3,805 of NZ_JAKKSC010000033.1, read as the reverse complement.
ATGCTGCAGACTTTGCTGTTCGAAGGCCGCTTGGCTTTCACGCTGCGCCTTTTCAATCGCTTGTACTAATGCCTTGCCGGACACTGGTTTTTGAAAAAAATCGCAGGCCCCCTTACGAAAGGCGCTTAACGCCATAGGTAAATCGCCGTGGCCAGTGAGAAAGATGACGCCAAGCGGACTGTGGGTTTCGAGCAGTTTTTGCTGCACTTCTTGGCCGGTGATTTCCGGCATTCGGCTATCTAAAATCACGCAGCCCGCCTGTAATAATGCACAGTGCTCAAGGAAGTCGCGGCCGCTGTTGAAGGTTTGTATTTGGTAGCCAAATTGTCCGAGCATAAAACCCAGCGAATCCAGAATCGCTTCATCGTCATCGACTAAATACAGCGGCAGTTTTGTAGACATGGATTTCCTTGTGGGCATGTGTGGATCGCGATATCAGCTTAAGCCGCGTCTGTGTCTAGCTCAATTTTAAGCCTAGGTCTTGGGAGGTGCATCACTAAATTAGCCAATCCCCTCTGGGCATAAACCAGAGTTTGGCGGCATTTCACAGCTTGATTTTTATCTGCGAGCTAAAGTCGTTCTATGACAATGGCATATAAGAGTGGGTAATAGAGGCGATGACGATTGACTCTTGGTGTAAAGCGATATTGATGGGATTCTTGCTGAGTGTCATTGGGCTTAATCCGTCCAATGCCAGCGAAGTGACAGAAGTGAACCATTTTAGAGTCGGAGTGCTGGCAAATCATGGCGTGTTACAGGCCAAGCAGCGTTGGCAACCTATGATGGATTACCTCAGTGAGCAAGTGCCTAATAGTCATTTTGAAGTCGTGCCTGTGGATTTTAATGGCATGCGTAGTCAGTTACTTGAGCATGATTTGCAGTTTATCGTCACTAACCCTGGGCAATATCTGCATCTAAGTAACAATTTCCCGTTGTCTTGGCTTGCGACAATGAAGAGCCGTAAGCATCAAGGCAGTACTTTTACCATAGGTGCGACCATTATTGTCCGCGCCGACAGCCCTATCCGCACCTTGCAGGATTTGCGCGGGCGCAATGTGGTCGCCAGTGATCCGCAGGCCTTGGGGGGGTATCAAGCGGCAATGGGGTTACTGCATAAAATGGGTTTTTTACCCGAACAGTTTTTTGGGCAAGTGCGCTTCCTCGGGTTCCCGTTAGAACCGCTTATCTATCAAGTCAGAGATGGCAGTGCCGACGCCGCAATAGCGCCTTTTTGTACCTTAGAGGAAATGATCGCAACGGGTCTTGTTAATCAGGGTGATTATCGTGTTATCCATCCTGCCACGCCTGCAGGATATGATTGCGAGGTGAGCACTCAGTTATACCCAAACTGGTCATTCGCTGCGGCGGATACGGTTTCTCCTAAGTTGACGATGGCGATTACCCGTGCCTTATTCGATTTACCCGCCGATCATATTGCAGCAATTACCGCCGATACTTTGGGCTGGACTGCGCCCGTAAGCCAGTTAAAAGTGATTGAGTTATTTAAAGAATTACAACTACAGGGAGCATCACCACCACTTTATCAAACCGTATACAAATGGATGGCAAAAAATAAAGAATGGGGTGGTGCACTGTTGTTAATTTTCATTATTTCCACCATTTATCACCTGTGGCTTGAATATAAGTTTCGCCAGAAAAGTGAGTTTTTAGTTAGCAATGAGCGTCAATTAAAGGACAAGGCACTGCAGCTTGAGCGACTGCAAAGTGCGGCGATTCTTGGGGAAATAGGTGCAGGACTTGCCCATGAACTCAATCAACCCATAGCCGCCATTACCCAATACAGCGAAGGTGCCATGCTACAACTGGAAAGGCTTGGGCAAGATAATCCGGAACTCTATGATGTACTAGGTAAAATTAATGCGCAGTCGATTCGCGCCGGAGCGGTTGTGCATCGTATTCGCGGTTTACTCAAGCGGCGTCAGGCCAAGACCGAACCTTTAGATATAGTGCCAGTGGTGAAAGAAGCTTTAGCTCTGTTGCGGCGCGAGCTAGACCGAGCGAATGTGCAAGTGAATGTGCGAGTGCAGGGTGAGCCCTTTGAACTGATGGGCGATAGCGTTGGTTTAAGCCAAATGTGGGTCAATTTAGTAAAAAATAGCTTAGATGCGCTAGAAACCTGCGGCGATAATCGTGTGCGTCAATTATGGATCGATATCTATTATCATCCAAATGAAATCAAAGTGTTAGTTATTGATAATGGCGAAGGGCTACAGGGGCAGGCGAGTGAGTTGATGGCATCTTTTGCCTCAACCAAAGATGCGGGATTAGGGCTTGGCTTAGCCATCTGTAAGGATGTGGTCACCCGCCATCACGGCAGCATTCAAATCGAAAACTGTCAGCAATCCACGCAAGCGTTACTCCCTTGGCAACAGGGCTGTGTGGTGACAGTCGTGCTTCCCAAGGGATAGGGTTATACACTTATGAGTAACCCTTAATGTGCGCATTAGCGGAGCATCCGACAGCTTTTATTGGTTAGCGGTTAATATTAATAAAAGCATCATTTTCATAATAATATTTTGCTGCACTAATTAATTCATTTAGCCCAGCTTCAGAATTTTGTTGCAGCAAATTACTCTTAATACTTTGCAAATCTGACACACTTAAGAAGCTTTTATAGCCAATAGATGTTGGGTAAATTGGTTCATCATCACTACCACGATCTTCTTCTGTGTCATCGTCAAGTACAAGACATAATATCGAGTCATTAATTTCTTTATTAGAAGGTATATATACATCCCACTTCCAATCTAAAGATTCAATTTTATCCAACATGTTCTTGAGAGTTAATTCTAAACGCATTACGCACCTTTTGTGATACAGCTAGTCATTCCCGCGCCTTATTTGCGGTTAGTTTTTGGGGGGAAAGCCTTCGCTTGATCTCTGATCCACTTCATTCATAACTGTAGATATTTACCAAAATATTCATCGACAGTTTTATGGCAGTATTTATCTTCACCTCGCCAATACTCAGCGAACACCCAGTCATTTTTGCCTTTAGAAGGGCGATTGTAGCTCCTTGGTCGTAACACTCCAATACTGGCTAAAATCTCTATTAATACCTGCCTTTCTGCTTTACTGGACTTTACGACCTTAGCCAATCTTTTTTCAAGGGCACTGGGATAATCAGTAGGTTCCGAACTTTCGATAGTGTTTAATATTTCTTTGAAACAATTTAAGTCTTCATCAGTTGGGTCAGGGATATCCGTATTTATAAATTGGTTTAAGTCAAAATATGTATATAAAATATCGCCATGACGGACACCACCCCATTTGATACGCTCGAAATTCAATACGTTTATATCTGTGTTGTTATAGTTGTGACTGCCCCTTATCCCGTATTTGCTGTCTCGGCATACACCGCAGGTGTAGGAGTGTGAAGTTGGTTTTCCGTCGGAATATGAAGTGCCGGATATAACAGGTGTATATTTATGCTCCGGGATATTTTTGGCAATTGAATAGGATGATAAAGAAGATCTTAAGTCTAAGCGGCGAGTTGTCAGGCTACTTAAAAAACCTTTAGCAATTTGTGCTCCGGATGTAAGCGTCCATTTTAGGACGTCCTATTCCCACTTAAGATCGCGCGATAAGCTGTGCACTCATCATTACAGGAGAGTGATATGGCAAAGCGAGCTTACCGCAACGCTGCACAATGGCAGCAATTAATCGACTTATGGCACACATCAGAGCTGAGCATCACTGAGTTTTGCCAAACCCATCAACTGAGCACCATGTCATTTTATAAATGGCGGCAACGTCTATCACCACAAACTGAGCAAGCTAATGT
>NZ_JAKKSC010000032.1:0-51445 GCF_025653705.1 Shewanella sp. SM87 | reverse complement strand
AACGGATGTCATTGGCGATTTAAGTCGTCACGCTAAGTCTATCTCGAGTATTCTGGCGACAATTCAAGGGATTGCTGAGCAAACTAACCTGTTGGCGCTTAACGCAGCCATTGAAGCGGCTCGTGCTGGCGAGCAAGGCCGTGGTTTTGCGGTCGTTGCCGATGAAGTTCGAGTGCTTTCACGTCGTACACAGGATTCGACTCAGGAAGTACATACCACGATTGAAACGCTACAACGCACTACCGCTCGAGCAGTCAGCTTGATGGAAAGCAGCCAAGCATTAGCGGGTCATAGCGTAGAAGATGCCAATGCGGCGGCGAAAGCCCTTGAAGAGATCACACAAGCGGTCAACGTGATTTCAGATATGGCAGGCCAAATTGCTACCGCAGCGGAAGAACAGACTCAAGTGACGGGTGAAATAACCCAGAATACGGTTGCGATTAAAGATGTGACCGATGAGATTACCGCGTCGGCCATGGCAGATTTGGCACAGGCGAGAGGGTTAAAAGCTCGCGCTAATGACCTGAATGCGCAAGTCGCGACATTTATTCTTTAGTTGCCTTAACTCGATTTTTTGAATAATAGATATTTAAGTAAATTTCAATCGTAGGTTTACAATAACTAATAGTTTTCCTCCGCGCCTTAGACGGCGCGAAGGTATTACTTTTTAAGATTGTTTGTGATGATACAATAATGAGTTAATTATACCTTTATTTAAAGGTACCATTCTGTTTATTTTTTATAATATCTTAAAATCACTTAATAACTGTTTTAACTTGAAGTTTTTAGTTGCATTTAATTCTTAGTTGCATTTAATTCTTAGTTGTTTGCATTAATATGCATTGCTAAGCCTGTTTAATGTTTTGTGCTTATTTAAATTTGGCTAATTTAGTTTGTTTGTTAAGATTAAATTTTATTTTTAATTTATTTATCTTTCATGGTCAACGTGAAATAATTCATTTTTACGTTTCTAAGTAAGCTCACTGCTGCTAAAAATAGCTGTTGTTATATTTAGTCGGTATGGTTATCAGGTCTTTATTTGTGAAAAATATATTATGAAATCATTTTCATTAAGGCAGAAAATTCTTTTTTCCGTTATTCTTGCTCTTTCATCTGTCATATTATTATTATCTTGGCAGAGTTATTCAAGTCAGAAGAAAGTCTTACTAGATGTGAATTTAGAGCAGGCTCAACGACTTGGTGAGCAGCAAGCGCTACTTATCAGTGAGTGGCTCGTAAGCCGTCAGCAAATTGTTAAAGGAATCGGTGGGCAGTTGAGTCATGACATTGTGCAAGCAATGAAACAGGCTAAGCAATCGGGAGGGTTTGAATCGACATATTTTGGTGAGTCAAACGGTAATATGAGAGACTCAGAGCCAGCAACTGACTATTCAAATTATGATCCTTGGCCGAGCCTGTTGCAGGCGGAGTTATTGCTGGAGATCTATCGATTAGTAATCTTATCGAAGAGGTCAACCGCATGAAGTTACCGGCAAACGGTTATGCCATCATGATGCACAAAGACGGCACAGTGATCGCTTATAAAGATCAAGCTAAGACGATGAAACCTATAGCTGAAATCGATAACGAGCTTAATCGCAACTTACCAGAACAAAGCCGTGCAGCGGGCACTCTGTTACCTATGTATTTTGAAAATGAAGGACGTGACAAATTAGTCTGGAGCGTTGATATCCCTAATACAGATTGGGAATTAGTGTTAGTGCTTGATAAGGAAACGCTAGAGTCGCCACTGTCGAGCTTGTTACTCACTCAGTTTGGGCTTTCTGCACTCGTGTTGATCTTAAGTGTATTAGCCATTTCTTGGCTAGTAAGTGTCCTGCTGGGTCCATTGAGCCGAGTATCGCAGGCACTGGCGCGTATTGCCGATGGYAATGGTGATTTAACTCARCGTATTTCWGTCGACACTCAAGATGAAGTGGGCGTGCTTGCCGACAGCTTTAACCGCTTTGTGGGCAGTCAACATCAGCTGATCAGCCATATTCGCCAATTAGCGAATGAGTTAGATGCCGATGCTGAACGTAGTCTTGCCACCACGCAAACTTCAGTTGCGGAGTTACAACGTCAGCAGCAAGAAGTCGCTATGGTCGCGACTGCGGTAACTGAAATGGCGAGTGCGACTAATGAGATYGCAGCCAATGCTGAGAACACGGCAACAGCGGCTCAACAGTCTGCAGCGAGCAGTTTACAGGGCAAAGAGTTAGTGAATAAAACTCGTAACTCGATTAATTCCCTCGCCGATGAAGTGACTCAAGCAACGGATGTCATTGAAGACTTGAGCCGTCATGCTAAATCCATTTCGAGCATCCTGGCGACAATTCAAGGAATTGCCGAGCAAACTAACCTGTTGGCGCTTAACGCAGCCATTGAAGCGGCGCGTGCTGGCGAGCAAGGCCGTGGTTTTGCGGTCGTTGCCGATGAAGTTCGAGTACTGTCACGTCGTACACAGGATTCGACTCAGGAAGTACATACCACGATTGAAACGCTACAACGGACTACTGCCAGAGCAGTCAGCTTGATGGAAAGCAGCCAAGCATTAGCGGGTCATAGCGTAGAAGATGCCAATGCGGCGGCGAAAGCTCTTGAAGAGATTACGCAAGCGGTCAACGTGATTTCAGATATGGCAGGCCAAATTGCTACCGCAGCGGAAGAACAGACTCAAGTGACGGGTGAAATAACCCAGAATACGGTTGCGATTAAAGATGTGACCGATGAGATTACCGCATCGGCCATGGCAGATTTGGCACAGGCGAGGGGGTTAAAAGCTCGCGCTAATGACCTGAATGCGCAAGTCGCGACATTTATTTTGTAATCGCTATTCTTAATAGCGTGCCTCGATATTAGCCCGATAAAGCCTTCGCTTTGTCGGGCTTTTTACTGGCCGTTTTGTCGTGTTAAAGCATTTCTGTGGGATTGAATAACTTAGCCACACTTTGACAAATGGTTTCTCTAATCCATTTATGCCCTTGATCTTCATCATTTCTTTGATGCCATAACAGCACATAGGCCATTGGCATAAATTCGAAAGGCAGTGGCAGTTGTTTGAGCGGATAAAGTTGGCAGGCGTGACGGGCAAAGCTCGACGGCAGAGTGAAGATTAAATTGCTGTGGGCGCAAACGCTGGCGGCACCATAAAAGTCGGGTACAGTCGTGCTGATCCGGCGTCTATGCCCAAGATCGGCAAGAAAGTAATCCAGTGCCCACCAATCACTACCTTCACAACGAACCTGCACATGGGCCATATCGAGGTAAAGGGGTAAATTCCATTGTTCTGAGGTGAGCGCCGCCATCAGCGGGTGATCCTCTCGCACTAAGCAGACTTGTTGATCGGTAAATAATGTTTGATAGGCAATCCCTTCTGGCAAGCGATCCACTTGAAAATCCGACAGTGGATGCAAATCCCGCCCTGAAATGCCAAAGTCGATTTGCCCTTGCTGCAAATCCTGCATCGATTTTTCGGTCCAGACATAGGAGTCGAGTTTGACGTTGGGTGCCGTGGTCAGCATAGGGCCGATAAAATATGGAATTAAGGTTTCATAGGCGCTTTCCACCATGGCAAAAGAAAATTGTCGATTGCTACTGGCAGGATTAAAGGTCGGAGGCTGAGTGAGTTGATACAAGTCTTGCAATATATTCGGCAGTTTTTGCCCAAGAATGAGGGCGTGCGCGGTGGGTTTTAAGCCATGCGCCGTGCGCTGAAATAGGGGATCATCTAAGGTTTCTCTGAGTCGATTTAAGCTCTTACTGAGTGCTGACTGGCTTATATGTAATCGGCTGGCGGCGCGAGTGACACTCTGCTCCTCTAGCAGTACTTTGAGTATGACCAGCAAGTTCAAATCGATTCTGGCTAAGTTGTCGATATTCACAGATATTCCTCAGAGGAAATTTACTTTGGAAATTATACCATTTCTGTTCATACCTTGAGTTAATTAAAATAGCGCCCACTGAAATACCTTTCCCTGATCAACTGAGATTATTTATGCGGCGCAATCTGTTACCTATCCTGATGTCTATGGTGCTGCTCAGCCCATTAGCCATCGATATTTATTTACCTTCAATGCCAACTATGGCGACAGAATTCGCCGTATCTGCCAGTGATGTGCAATCCACGCTCGTATTGTTTTTATTCGCCATGGGCTTAGGCCAAGTGTTGATTGGGCCATTAGCCGACCGTTATGGCCGCCGTCCTGTGGCCATTTTCGGGGTCTTACTCTACGGCGCAAGTAGTCTTCTCGCTGCCGCGGCCATCGAGTTTCATTGGTTACAGATTGCTCGTGTGCTGCAAGGTTTAGCCGCCTGTTCAACTTCTATCGTGGTGTTTAGTGCGGTGCGCGACTGCTACTCGCAAAAAGAAGGCGCTAAAATTTACAGTTACTTAAATGGTGCGATTTGCGTGATCCCAGCTTTAGCACCAACCTTAGGTGGCTTGTTAGCGATGCAATTCGGCTGGCGTTCAACCTTCGTTTTCATGACGTTATATGCCATGTTGATGATGCTCGTTGTTGGTTATCGCTTACCTGAGACTCGTCCAGCCAACACTGTTACTACTGGCCCACTTTACCGTTGGGGCAGATTCAAACCTGTACTCGGTAACACCCACTTTTTGTTTTATGCCTTTGCTTGTATGTCGGCTATGGCGGCTATTTTGAGTTATGTGTCTTATGCGCCAGTGTGGTTGATTGGGCATTTAGGGGTTTCAGAGTTGGCGTTTAGTGGCTTATTCGGACTCAATGCTGTGTTCAATATCGTGGCCTGTTTTGCGGCACCGATCGTCATTCGCAAACTGGGTAATCGTCCAACGGTTATTTTGGCTCTGTCCTTACTCGTTCTGTCTTCAGTGGCGACAGTGGCGGGCCAACAGTTTGGTCCAAATAAAGGGATGGCAGCAGCTTTTAACTTCATGTTACCTATGATGTTGTTATGTGTGGGATTTGCCTTCTTACTTGGTCCTGCGACTAGTATGGCGCTGTCAGCTTTCGGTGAGCGAGCGGGGACTGCCGCGGCTATGCTAGGTTTTATTCAGATGAGTGGTGCATCCGTTTTAGCTGGACTTATACAGCAAACGAATTTAACTGCACCTTACGCTGTGGCACTCGTCATGGGCGTGTTTTCTATTGGTTTGTTGTTGATGATGGCGCTGAGTCGATTCGACCACTGGCACCAAGAGCAGTTAGTTGGCGAGCATTAGTTCGCGGCACTGATTAATTACAGAGTACACCCTTTACCCACAGTTTGTTTGACCGCGAACTGTGGGTATTTTTTATTGTGTCTAATACCCTTTTATCCTTTGGTATACTCGTAAAATAACTCACTAAACCGAGGGTAAAGCTTGTCACGTCACTATTGTGTTATCTGTCGTTATCCGCAGAATGCTTGCTTATGTGCGAGTGTTCAGCCTATCTCTCCAATGACTCAGTTGGTGGTTTTACAGCACCCGAGTGAAGTCGAACATAAGAAGAATAGTGTGCGGGTATTGAGTCTTGCTGTACCTAAAACGCAAGTTTATGTGGGTGAAAGCGAGTCTGACTTCAAAGGTTTACGGGAATATTTAGCGGCGTGTAATAAGCCTATTTATCTCGTCTATCCCTCTGCGTTAAGTGTAAGTGTTGAACAGCAACATATTAATCCTGATTGTATATTGCTGTTGCTCGATGGCACTTGGCGTAAGGCATTCAAAATGCTGCAGCTGAATCCTTGGTTAACCCAGTATCCTGCGGTGCATTTGGCTGAAGGTTATGAATCGCGCTATCGGATCCGTAAATCGAGTCGTAGCGATAGTTTATCGACCTTAGAAGCTTGCGCTTATATGTTAAGCGCCCTTGATCCTACCCTTGATGTTCAGCCGTTAATGATGGCATTTGATGCTATGGTGGAACTGCGGATTAAGGCGATGCCGAGTACAGTGCAGGCTCGTTATCAGAACTCAAATGAATCCAGTGGTAAGGTATAGTTGATGGGGTTAAGGCTATTGAGTCTTAGATGTTTTAGGTATGAATTAGTGCTTTTAAGTTATTGAGTTTTTGAGACTCCGTACGAATTAAAATAGTCAAAATCTTATTCAGATCACGCTAACGTAATGTGAAATACGGTTTAATAACTGGGATTCATTTGCGCAGCAAATGATGAGATAGCTTTGCCAGCCAATTGCTTTGCAGGGGAGTGATTCCATTCATTACTATTAGTAAATGGCGTGCTGGCAGGGCTATCGAGCTTTAAATATGGTGTTTTTGTTGATAATAATGAGAGTGCTTTGCCAGGCCATCATTGGTTTTGCAGGGGAGTAGATTCCATTCATAACTATTAGTAAATGGCGTGCTGGCAGGGCTATCGAGCTTAAATCATATGTTTTCTGCAAGAAAATCTTTCCCCTTCGTTCGCGACCCATCAAAATATTTCGATAAAACCTTAGCGGAATCTTTCGTTTTCCTTTGTAAACGTTGAGAGCGTTAATTTGGTACACAAGTCGGATTATCGAGCCGATGCGAACATCGGCAGTCCTAAATCTGTTCTAGGCTAAGCGTTTTTCCGCAAGAAAGGCTTGGGTGAAGTTTTCGACTGAACTCGGGTAGCCAAATAGAAATCCTTGGGCGAAACCTTGGCCCATATCTGTCATTATGTCTTTTTGTTGTTGAGTTTCAATACCTTCTGCGACGAAGTGAATGTCGAGTGCTTGTGCTAGTTGCACTATAGCATTGCAGAGCTTTTGTCCTGAGACTTCGTTTAAGCGCAAGGCAAACTCGGCATCAATTTTGACGCTGTCTATTGGCAAAGTCCCTAAGCGACTGAGTGACGATAACCCAGTCCCAAAATCATCGATGGCAATGCTGACACCTAACGCTTTGATACGATTGAGTGTGAGTCGTGCTTGCTCCGGTTGTCGTAACAATGCCGATTCGGTAATTTCTAAAATCAGTGCTTCGGCGGGTAACTTCGACATTTCTAAGGCATTTATCACTTGGTCGATAAAATCTAAGTGTTCTAATTGCAGTGGTGACACATTGACTGAAATTCTAAAGTCGGGTTGATAATGTGCTCGCCAGAGGGCCGCTTGTACACAGGCCTGTTCTAATACCCATTGGCCAATGCTGACAATTAATCCTGTTTCCTCAAGCAATGGCACAAAGTCGGCAGCTTCATAATATTCTGTCGGTGACTTCTGCCAGCGGAGCAGGGCTTCGGCAGCAATAGTTTGATTTGTGTGTAAATCGACTATGGCTTGATAAGCGAGAGTGAATTGTTTTAGGCTATGTGCATGCCTTAGGTTATTGATTAACTGTAATTTTAACTCGGCTGCTAGGCTCATTTCCTTATCGTAAAACACGAGATGCGGTAAGCTCTTTTTAGCGCAATACATGGCAGTATCGGCAAGACTAATCAGCTGTCCCGCTTGGTTACTGTGGGTAGGAAATAGCGCAATGCCTATGCTGGTGCCGAGGAAGAACTTTTGGCCTTCAATTTCAAAGGGGCTCTCAAATAGGCTAAGAATTTGCTCTGCAAACAGCTGAATTTCATCTTTACAGCTACAGTCTTGCAGCACTAAGGTAAATTCATCTCCTCCCATACGGGCTATATCGGCCTTTTCGATACAACCTGCTTCGAGTCTGGCTGCGACCAGTTGTAATACTCTATCGCCCATGGAGTGACCGAAGCTGTCATTGATATTCTTGAAACCATTGAGATCTAAAAACATCAACGCGCCCAGTGCGAGGGGATCTGTTTTAAGTTTTTCGAGGGCACTATTGAGGATCTGCTTGAGATGGAACCTGTTAGGTAATCCAGTCAAGGTATCGTACATAGCTCGAGTTGTTAGCTGGGTTTCTAATAGTTTTTTAGTACTAATATCACTGAAAATATTCACATTATAATGAGCATCATCTTCCGTGACGATTTTACGACTGCTCTGCCAAGCAGGGAAGTTACTGCCATCTGAACGTCTTTTCCACGTTTCGCCCTGCCAAAATCCTCTTTGTTTCAAGGCGATTTGGCATTCGGTTTCTTCCCCCATATTATGGGTTCTTACCTCTAAAAATTCAGGGGTTTTACTGATGAGCTGCTCAGCGCTATAGCCGCAAATACGGCACATTGCTTTATTGACAGCCAAAATTTGATTATCAGTGTCAGTGATATACACAGCTTCGGCACTTTCTTCGAGCGTGGTCGACAAAATTTCTTTGGGAATATGAGCAAAACCATCAGAAATCGTTTCGCGCATTTGATTGCGGCGATTAAGAGCTTGTAATTCAACGAGTACCACGGGCTGTTGTTGCAGATAACAGCGATAGAGATTAATTCGAGTCGGCAGTTCATTGCCTTGTTGGCTCATGTGCAGCCAGTTGAATTCAACATTATTGCCAGCAATGGCTTCAAGGATCATTTCCCGCGCAAATTCAACACTATTGCGGCCTGAAGATTGGATCCTCGGAGAAAAATCATAGGGAGTCGCATTCACAAAAGCATCGTATTCAGTCTCAAAATAACTGAGGGTGGCTTGGTTGGCACTAATAAAGCTAAAGCCTTGAATTAAGGCTAAGGGGGTTTTATGGGGATGTGCTTGCCAGAGAGACAGCTTTTCTTGTAGTACAGGATCATCTGTACTGAGTTTCTTAAGTAAGTGTTGCCATCTGATCATTCAGGATACTCCCTTGTGACGCAAAATAGTCACATCCCATTTTTAGGTCTTCGTTGAACACGAAGTTGCCCAATAGTACATCATTCCAATGGGGTTAAAAATAAACCTAATTGTTGTTTCACTCAAATAGAAACTTAAAAAGTGTAGTTTAAGACTTGTATTCAAGCATATTTTTTAAGAACACCTGCTGCATATTTCAAGCTTAGGCAGATTTTATGCTATGTTTTGCACATCTTGCGTGAATTGGCTTTTATCATTGATTCATTCAATTATCGAATAAAGGAGACTGGAAATGGCGTATTTATTTAAAGTGCTAATCTCTAAAATATTAATATCGCTAGTCCTCATCTTTAGTTTTCATCTCGCGTTAGCGAATGCCGCCGAGGCGCCAAAGCCTAGATTGACCCTAGAGCAAAAAGCCGATAAGGCACGCATCGACTCACAGCGATTAGAACAGGCTCAATTAGAAAAGGCCCGTCAAGCCACTAAAGAGACGACAGAGCGGGAAGATAACATTAAGCAACAATCCCAAACCAACGATTGGGAAGCGCAGCAAAAACTTAAGGCACAAAAACAGTTCGACGAAAGAGAAAGTCGCGAGCAAAAATATTTACGGGAAGCAAAAGAAGCCGCCGCAAAAGAGCGTAAAATCCCTAAACCTTAATCAGGCCATCGACATAGTCGATTTCAGCTGGTCAGTGCTAGCATTATTTGTGGGCATTACGACTATTCTCATTACTATGCACCTTACTATCCCTAGGAATTGTTGTTGAATATCTGCCCCTTATGCCATGGCGTTGAATTACTCGCTTATCATCAAGATAGGAAGCGTAACTACCTGCAATGCCAAACCTGCCAACTGGTGAGCGTGCCTTCTGAGTTTTATCTTTCGGCCGAGGCAGAAAAAGCCGAGTACGATAAGCACGAGAACCATGCCGATGATCTCGGCTATCAAACATTTTTAAATCGCACACTCGAGCCACTACTTAGCCGTGTTAGCACTTCGGCCCAAGGGCTCGATTTTGGCTGCGGAGAAGGTAAGGCATTGAGTCTAATGGCAAAGGCGCGCGGTTATCAGATAGATAATTACGACCTTTATTACGCTAATAATCCCGAAACGTTAGCCCGCCAATACGACTTTATTACCTTAACCGAAGTCATAGAACACGTGAGTGGTGCCGCAGGTTTGCTTACTCAGCTCGATAGGTTATTAAAACCCAACGGCATTTTGGCGGTTATGACCAAGCGTGTGCAGGATAAAACCGCATTTGCCCGCTGGCACTATAAAAACGATCCCACCCACATCAATTTTTACGCCGAAGCGACTTTTGAGTGGCTCGCGCATCACTATGGCTGGCGACTCGAAATTATCGATAAGGACGTAGTCTTCTTGCATAAAGAGAGGCATAAAGGAATTCATCAGTCGAGTTAATGCTGTTGTCGCTTAAATGTACTTATCATCAATTTGTGACGCTATAGATACCTGATTTTCTATGTTTTTTGTTGCAATGCCAGTGGCTATTACTAATACCTCAAGCTCTGACTCAAGATTAGGGTTAGTCGTTAGCCCGATAATCACTAGGGCATCGTGGGGGGCGTTGTTTGTTTAGCGCGCCTATCTGATTGTATTAACTGAGTTCTATGGTGTTCCTCGCGACGACACTCACAATTGCCGCTAGTGCTTGGTCTATATCATCGAGTAGTGGATGTTGCACCGAACGTTTACTCGTATTCTGCGTGTGGTTTTCAAGACGCTCGATTAATTCATTCACCGATATTTTACGGGGCGAGCGAGAGTTCAAACTGAGTAAGGGTCACTTGACGCTGAAAATTAGGCTGTATATCTAGTTAATAAGGTATGGCTGGAATAGCATTCTAGTAATAGAAGGCTGCGACAAAATCTGTCGCAGTAATATGAAAATAGAATTTATGTGGTTAATTCGATTAAATAAGTTCGCCAAGTGTATATGTTAGCGGTATAAAGCAAACGGATTAACACTGCGGCCAAGTGTCAAGATGAAGGAATAAATACAATGGATGTTAAGACGTATCTACAAGCATTGAGTGCTATTTACACCAACATGAATCAAACATTAGAGCTGGATCGTGGCTTATCAAACTCAGTCTTAGATGAAGCCGAAAAACAATTAGGTTTTAAATTTGTTTCTCCGTTAAGGGAGCTTTGGGGATATGCCAATGGCGGCAATGAGTGGAGCACAGCCTTTGCCCGGAAAGATTACTTTTGCCGATATGATTTTTTGTCATTAGCCTCATCTCTTACATATCGTGACCAAATGAAAAAACGGGCCCAGCACTACGCTAATTACCAAGAGCCAGAAGTGCGGGATCCCAAAATCCAATCGGGATGGTATCAAGAAGGTTGGCTGCCCTTTGCCCAATTTGGGGGTGGCACATTACTCTTGATTGCAGATCATTCGCCCTCAGCATTAGGTAAAATGGGACAAGTGATCGCATACACCCATGACCCCGATATGATGGACTTTATTAGCCCAGACCTAAGCCAATTTTTTGAGCAATCCTTGGCGCAAATCGCGCTATATCCAGATGACTTAATTGAGGATTAAGGATAACAAAAATGTACGATCCATTATTCAACAAACCTAGTGAACTGATTATTGAAGGTGAGCTTCAGGGCAACGATAAGTTACGCATAAAAATGCTCGAAGACGTTTCTCTGATGACACCAGAAACGAAGCATCAAATTCTAAATGCTATGCTCAAAATGCATAAATATTTTGAAAATTATTGCGGTGATTTGGAGGTTTCTTTAAATACCATCAATGAAATAGCCGCAAATACCCAGCCGTTGTACATTATATTGGATGACACCAGCACAATGGAGACTCGGGCAATTCGTTATCATTACGCCTGCAACTGGGAAACCGATCATGGGGTAGAAGTGATGGTACTCAATGGTAATCAAGTGATTTTTGTGGGCAACTGCGGTTACACCTATGGTGTGTTATTAGCCTCCATTGATAGTGCTTTATCCCTTCAAGATGAAGAGCTTAATTTTCTGTGAGTTGCTGACTAAATTTTACAACTATTATTCCCGCGCAATACTGTGTTACTCAGAAAGGCAATTTTAGCTAAGCATTTTAGCCAGACATCCACATATGATGGCTCTTGTTCAAGTAATTTTAGCCAGTACAGGTGGTAGAGAAACCGAAAGTGCATTATGTTGTTGATTTAAAATGGGTGGCTAGACTTTGGCTGGTAAACCAAGCTAAGGAGCCAAAACGTAACAAAGCGTTTAAAATCCTTCGCTTTACTCACTGGAAGTTCAAACTGCTGCTTCAGTTTGAAACTCCTTTAACACGGAGTTAACTTCCTATGACACCTGAATATCTAGCCAAACAAGTTGAATTTATTGACTGGCTCTCGGCTGCAAGTCCGATTGAAGGCATATTGGGTTCTACATATGGATGGGAGTGGCTGCCTACAAGCAGAGATCAAGAGGATCCTTTGAATGGTCCGAAAAAATGTGAGGAAACAAAAGACGCAGAGATGCTTGTGTATAAATCGGCGCTCAGATCTCTGAGAAAAATTGGCCGGTCACATCCTTTGCTTGTGTATGGTCCTCATGATTTTACTGAGAGCTTTAGAGGCGGCGCACTCTTTGCCTTCAAAATGGCAGCGAGAGAGGCCGCTCTCAGACAAAAGGGCGTATGGAGTGAGGTGGCTGAGTTGTATAGCCAAGGCCGATGGCCATGTGGTTTTAAAGAAAATCGTGAATTTGTTGTTTTGTGACTAAAGCTAACGATGCCAAGCATTAGGACAGCTTTTCCGTTGCCTTGAGTTTCTTTAACTGAGATCCGCCATCCCTATCTTTTTTCAGGTTGATTTATCTAAAAGCTGGATTCCAGCCCACAAACATTGCGGGAATGACGGTTAAAGACAGCCTCTAATGAAGCACAGTCTCTTTTACCTTTATCACTAAATCTATTAACAATTCCTCCTTGTCCGTGTAGTTTAGGTAGCTTATAAAAACAACAATAGGCTATCGCTATGACTTTACCCTCTGTATCACTTGCTGCATCAACATCATTTGAATTTAAGCCCCTAGTAAATAAATCCCGTTTTTCCAAGACCTTACTCGCGTCGGCCTTAGCCTTGAGTTTTATGGGCACGGGTTTTAATTCGGTACAAGCGGCGACCAGTGCTATGCCGGATGCGGCTAAGTTGGCGGCGGGTGTGGAGCAAAAGGTGATCGACTGGCGTCGTGATTTGCATCAACATCCTGAGTTGTCTAACCGTGAGTTTCGCACCAGCAAGATTATTGAAAAACATCTGAAATCCTTAGGATTAGAAGTACAAACGGGTGTGGCGCATACGGGCGTGGTGGCCATTTTGAAAGGCGGGAAGCTGAAAGGCGGCAAGCCCGGTCCCTTGATTGCGATTCGGGCGGATATGGATGCCTTGCCTGTGACTGAGGTGGTTGATTTGCCCTTTGCCTCTAAAGCGACCGATACCTATCGTGATCAAAAAGTGGGGGTGATGCATGCCTGTGGGCACGATACCCATGTGGCAATGTTGATGGGCGTGGCTGAAAACCTCGTGAAAGTGAAAGACAGCCTCGCGGGTGATGTGATGTTTATCTTCCAACCTGCCGAAGAAGGCGCGCCAGACGGGGAAGAAGGCGGCGCAGAATTGATGCTAAAGGAAGGGCTGTTTGCTAAGCGTAAACCTGCCCAAGTGTTTGGTATGCATGTGACCTCGAGCATGCCGAGTGGCATGATTGGCCTGCGCAGTGGTCCAGCAATGGCGAGTGAAGACTCTTTTACTATCAAAGTGAAAGGCAGCCAAACCCATGGTTCGCGTCCTTGGAATGGGGTCGATCCTATTGTCGCTGCGGCACAAATTATCACTAACGTGCAAACGATCGTCAGCCGTCAGGTGGATATCACTAAAGCGCCGGCAGTGGTGAGTTTTGGCGCGGTCAATGGCGGTATTCGCTCTAATATTATTCCTGATGAAGTCGAGCTGATTGGTACAATTCGCACCTTCGACCAACCTATGCGCGCCGATATTAAACTGCGTCTAGCGGAAATGGCACAGCTGTCGGCGAAAACCTTAGGGGCGACTGCCACTACTGAGATCCATCAAGGTTATCCTGTGGTGGTCAACAATCCCGAATTAGTCGCCAGTATGCGGCCTGTGCTTGCGAGTGTGGTGGGCGATAAGATGCTGATTGAACCTGGGTTAATCACAGGTGCCGAAGACTTTGCTTACTATGCCTTAGAAACACCGGGGATGTTTTTCTTCCTTGGGGTTACGCCAAAGGGAACTGACCCTGAAACGGCGGCTAGCAATCATTCCCCGGCATTTTATGTGGATGAAAGCGCGCTAAAAGTGGGCGTTGAGGCCATGACCAAAGTGGCGTTAACGGCGCTCAAAGCCCAATAAGTGGCTAACGTATTATTCCGTAAGCACTGCGGTATAACTTGAGCTTACAAAAAATCGGCGCGGGATACGCTTCCTGCGCTTGATTTGTTAAACAATTTACCTCTATATGTGGATATTTACAGCAAGGAGCGAACAAGATGAAGCGCACGCTATCGGCTCTGGTGTTGGCCATGGGACTTTTGAACCCCCTAAGCCAAGCACAGGCCACCACGGCAGAAGACATTAAGAGTTTCACGCTAGATAACGGCATGAAAATCATGGTGCTAGAAGATGCCTCAATTCCCAATGCCAACATGTATTTATTTTGGAAGGTCGGTTCACGTAACGAAGTGCCCGGCATTACCGGTATTTCGCACTTTTTCGAACACATGATGTTCAACGGTTCGAAAAAGTACGGCCCAAAAATGTTCGACCGTACTATGGAAGCCGCAGGTGGCGCGAACAATGCGTATACCACTGAAGACATGACGGTTTATACCGATTGGTTCCCCGCCAATGCGCTCGAAACTATGTTCGATCTCGAAGCTGACCGCATCGCTAACTTAGATATCAACCAAGCCATGGTCGATAGCGAACGTGGTGTAGTGCAGTCGGAGCGTTCCACTGGCTTAGAAAACTCTAACTGGAATGCTCTCGAAGGCGAAATCAAAGGCGTGGCATTTTTAGCCCACCCTTATTCTTGGTCGGTGATCGGCCATGAGTCGGATATCGCCGCTTGGTCGCTGGAAGATTTAGTCCAGTACCATAAAACCTATTACGCGCCGAACAATGCCGTGGTCGTGATTGCCGGTGATGTAAAGCTTGCCCAAGTAAAAGCCTTGGCAGACAAGTACTTTGCGCCTATTCCGGCACAGACTCCGCCTAAAGCGATTCGCACTGTCGAACCTGAGCAAAAGGGTGAGCGTCGCACCTTTGTACAAAAGGCATCGGTCAGCACACCTAACGTAATGTTGGCGTACCATATTCCGGCGGCAACCCATGCGGATTTTTATGCGCTGGATTTATTAAGCTCGATTCTAAGCCAAGGTAATAGCTCGCGTTTATATCAATCATTGGTTGATAAACAAGTGGCCTTAGAAGCGCAAACCTACATGCCGATGTCGGTCGATCCTAACCTCTTCTATGTGATGGGTGTTGCTACACCTGAGGTGAAAGCCTCGACGCTGGAGCATGCGTTGATTGAACAAATCGATGCGATTGCGACAACGGGTGTTACCCAGCAAGAACTGGATAAAGTTAAAAATATTAAGTTGATGGATTTTTATCGCTCGATGGAAACCATTAATGGTAAGGCTAATACCATAGGCACCTATGAGATGTATTTTGGCAGTTACGACAAGTTATTTAATGCACCTGAAGCCTATAACAAGGTGACGCCTGCGGATATTCAACGAGTTGCCCAAACCTACTTACGTAAATCGAATCGCACTGTGGCTGTGCTGGCGGCAACTGAGGAGTCTTCCCTATGAAATCGACAGCAGTGAAATCACTTAAGATGGCATCACTTGGGAAATCGTCTAAGTTAATGGCCGCATTAGCCCTAGGCACAAGTTTAGCCTTAGCGGGTTGTGCTACGACATCGGCACCAAAACGGGTCGATACTGGCAGCTTTGCGATGCCAAGTTACGATAAGTTTGTGTTAGATAACGGCTTAACTGTGTACTTAATGCCGCAGCGCGAAGTGCCGTTAATTACCTTAAATGCCGTGGTACGCGCTGGTGCAGTGAATGACACCACCGCAGGCGTGGCACAAATGACAGCAGAAGGCTTGCTGTTAGGTGCGGCGGGGAAATCTAAGGCTGATATCGAGCAGCAAGTGGATTTTCTCGGTGCAAGCTTAGTGGCCGAAGCGGATAAGGAAGGCAGTTATCTGAGTGCTGACTTTATGGCGAAGGACATTGACTTGATGCTGGGCTTATTTAGCGCGGCGATGTTAACGCCTGATTTTGATGCCGCCGAGTTCGATAAACTCAAACAGCGCGCGATTGCTGGGCTGCAGCAGGATAAAGAGAGCCCGCGGGCGGTGATTGGTCGTTACTTCGATAAGCTCGTATTTGGTGCACATCCTTATGGTAATGCGGCTTCGGGTAACAGTGATTCGCTTGAACAAGTGACTGTGTCGCAGCTGCGCGCCTTCCATAAGAGTTACTATCAACCTTCCAATACCGCGATAACTGTTGTGGGTGACTTTGATGTGGCGACGATGAAAGCCAAGCTGGCGCAAGCCTTTGGTCAGTGGCAGGGCAGCGAAAAGCTGGTGCAGCCTGATTTAAACCAAGGTTTGCCTCAGTTGAGTGAGGCCAAAGTCTTGCTGGTGGATAAACCCGATGCAATCGAAACTACTTTTGTGATTGGGGGCTTAGGTATTAGTCGTGACAATCCAGACTATGTAGGTTTAACGGTAGTGAACACTATTTTAGGTGGTCGTTTCACCTCTTGGCTTAACGACGAGCTGCGGGTGAACGCGGGGCTAACCTATGGCGCGCGCTCAGGTTTTAGCCCTTATACCGATTCGGGCGTATTCACAATCAGCACTTTCACTAAGACGGAAACCACTCAAGAAGCGATGGATCTAGCCTTAAAAACCTATGCACGTTTATGGGAGAAAGGTGTAGATCAAGCGACTTTAGATTCGGCTAAAGCCTATGTTAAGGGTCAGTTCCCGCCTCAGTTTGAAACCTCAGGTCAGCTGGCAGGGCTCTTATCTGGCATGTATTTGTACGGTTTCGATGATAAGTTTATCAATGAGTTCCAAGCTAAGGTGGATGGTTTGACCTTAGAAGAAACCCAAAGGTTAGTGAAAACTTACTTCCCGCAAAAAGATCTGCAATTTGTGCTGATTGGCAATGCGGCTAAGATTGCACCGATTGCTGCTAAGTACGGCAAAGTGCAAACCGTCGATATTAAAGCCACGGGATTTGGCCAATAAGCCATCATTGCGAGGCTTGATTCGATAAAGAAAAGGTCTGCATAGTGCAGACCTTTTGCTTTTCTGTTCTAGGTTCTAGGTGCTGCGTTTATTGTCCACCTGGCTTAGCATAATGGGTCATCCAATCTTTCACTTGGTTATACCAATAGATAGAGTTATTGGGTTTCATAACCCAATGATTTTCATCGGGGAAGTAAATCATCCGTGATTCCACATTGCGAGTTTGCAGGGTGCGGAACAGTTCAAATCCTTGTCCCACAGGTACCCGGTAGTCGAGCTGACCGTGGCTGACTAAGGTCGGAGTGTTAAAGTTAGCCGCAAAGTAATGCGGAGAAATAGCTTTATACAGCTCAGGATTATCCCAGTAGTTGCCAAATCGGGTGCTGTGCACGGCAAAATCCGACGCCATTTGTGAATACATGTCGTAAACCGCAGCGTGGATCAACAAGGCTTTAAAGGGATGTGGTTGACCTAAAATAATTGAGGTCAGATAACCGCCGTAACTTGCGCCACCCGCCACCATGCGGTCGCTGTCTATCCAGCTTTGCTGTTTAAACCAGTCGGCCGCCTTGAGCACATCTTCGAGGGATTTATTCTTCCAATCTGGGTTAATCGCATCGGCAAACGCTTGTCCGAAGCCGCTAGAACCATGGAAGTTTGGCCAAGCAGTGACATATCCCCAAGAGGCGAAGGTTTGTGCGTTCCAACGGTAATGGAAACCGTCGGTAATGGCGTTATGTGGCCCGCCGTGAACCAGCATAAAGAGGGGATATTTTTTACTGCGATCAAATCCGGGGGGATAGTGAACCCACATTTGAATATCTTGATCTTGATATCCCTTGTAGGTCACTGATTCGTAAGTGCCTAAATCAACATCTTTGAGAATATCGTCATTAAAATTCTCTAGGCGTACCGTCTTACCATTGCGGGGATTAATGCTGACCAAGCGCGCTGGGTGCAAAAAGCTCTCGTTGGTGGCAATCAGTTCACCGTCTTTGCCTATGGCGGGTTGGCCAAAGTCAGTTGCCTCTGTAATGGCTTTGACTTTACCGTTTTTGGCATCGATATGATAAATGCGGTTAGTGGCGGCATCTTCGATGGTGGCATAAAAGCCTTTACTGTCGGGGGTCCAATTAAATTGGCTGACCGAGCGATCCCAGTCTGGTGTTAGCGTATTAAGTTTGCGGCTATCAATATCCAGTAACATCAGCCTTATGGTATCGGCATAGAAACCGGGGATTTTCTGACGGGTAAAAGCCAGCGTTTTGCCATTGGGACTAAAGCTGGGATCAGCATCTGCGGCTTGATTTTCTGGGGTGATATTCTCTGCTTTACCACTGCCAATCGTCGCAAGGAAAATATCCAGTTTAGGGTCGACACGGTTGTCTGATCCATAAGTACTGAAGGCAATTAAGCGTTCATTAGGCGAAATATCGTAACTTGAACTGCTTTGGCTCGAGCGTGGTAACTCATGGCCGAGCGCTTGCGTCACGGATTCGACTTCGCCGCCCGAAGCGGGGATCTTAAATACATGGGCTTGGCGACGTTCATCTAACCAATGATCGAACTGAGCGTAGGGCAAAGCATTCCACTGGCGAGCGGAGACCTTATTGTCCTCGTCGGCTTTTAGTTGGGTTTTCATCTCGTCCCATGTTTGATTTGGGAATACATTGCTGATGAAATACAAATGCTTGCCAACCCATTTAATACCATTTACGCCAGTAGGTATGTCGGTTAAGCGCTGCGCTTCACCCGGACCGTCCATAGGCAATAGGTAGATTTGGCCTGCGTCGTCTTCATTTCGCTCACTCACAAAGGCCAAGGTTTTGCCGTCGGGCGAAAACACGGGCTCGCTCACCTTTAACCCTTTGACTGTAATAGCGCGATTATTTTTACCTTCGCCATCAAAACGCCATAACTGGGTCGAACCTTTATCTTCCTTCAGATCATATTCTGTGACTGGCGCAATAATATGCTCACCAGAGGGCGATACGACTGGGGTACCAATACGCTTAAGTTGCCAGAGTAATTCCACCGAGAGCGGTTTACCCTGCTCCGCAAATGCTGAGCCGAATGGCATCAACAGACAGAGCAATAAGATTCCTGTCTTCTTCACTGTGAGTCTCCTTATCATACATATAGTTATAATGATTTTATTTGTAGTGCAGATTCGAGAGTATAGAAACCGAGCATGAAAGCAAACTGAGTGATAACCCATAGCGGGACGCTTTGTGTAAGCATCTGTGAATGGTTGTCGGCTAATTGTGATTTGTTGATGACAGAATTACAGGCTAATCTAGGGTGATATTTCGGCTGAGGACTAGGTAGATGCAGAATAAAATCAACCGATTAAGACTATTATGGGGAGTGACAATTGCACTGAGTACTGTTATTCCTCTGGCTGCGCACGCGGCTAAGGTAAGTTTTAGTGAGTTTTGCCCTCAGTTTACCGGTCAATGGGTGGGCGATGCCGCCAAAGTGGGGGAAGTGCCACGAAAAGTCACAGTCACCGGATTTTGCTCCCATGATATGCGGCAGCTGTTATTGTCTGTGAGTGTTGGCACGCGTGCGCCCTATAGTGAAACCTGGTGGTTTAGGGAGCAGGGCGAGCAAGTGTTGTTGACCTATTACGATGGCGTGTCCCAAGAGAAGCAGCAAGTCTTTAGCTTATATCGTCAAAATGGCGATTATTCTTTGCTGGGTGAGGGCGTGGTGACTGCCCGGTCTGCGTTAATTCAATTACTGTTTGAGGTAAAGGGGGCGGGTGCTCAAGCTAACGCATGGCAATGGACGCAGAATATTCAATATTTAGATGATGATGTTGATCGCTATC
Organism: Shewanella sp. SM87; assembly: GCF_025653705.1. Taxonomy (NCBI): domain Bacteria; kingdom Pseudomonadati; phylum Pseudomonadota; class Gammaproteobacteria; order Alteromonadales; family Shewanellaceae; genus Shewanella; species Shewanella sp. SM87. Next base: position 31,609 of record NZ_JAKKSC010000032.1, on the reverse strand, counting down.
AGCTTTTTCGCGGGATAGAGATGACGCCAGTCGCGCCATCTCCTTAGTCGCCAATCCGATTTACCTTCGATAGCGCTTAAAGTGCGCCAGCAAAATCCAGTTGGCGCCACGCTTCATAGCTGATAATTGCCACCGCATTAGACAGATTCAAGCTACGGCTGGTGGCCGCCATGGGGATGCGTAGTCTCTGCTCAGTGGGGATGGATTCGATAATCGCCATCGGTAAACCTCGGGTTTCTGGGCCAAATAGCAGCACATCGTCTTTGGCAAAACTCAGCTCAGTATGCGGGCGACTCCCCTTAGTGGTGCAGGCCATAATGCGCTTGCCAGCCATAGCTTCGAGGAAAGTATCGAAGTCTTTATGGCGAGTCACATTGGTTAAGTCGGCATAGTCCAAACCCGCGCGGCGTAGCTTTTTCTCTTCTAGATCAAAACCTAATGGCTCAATCAAATGCAGCTGGCAGCCATTGTTTGCGCAAAGGCGAATGATATTACCTGTGTTAGGTGCGATTTCTGGCTCATAGAGTGCGATATGGAACATACTGGCCCGCCTGTAGAAAATGACGGCCGATTATACGGCAAACGGCGCCCAAGCGCAGTGTCTGTTGTGAGTGGATTTGGCTAAGTTCATGCAATAGAGGTTGTAATTGGTGGAATTGTTATCTCAAGGCTTGCCTGTTTTATTATCTCAAAGTAATATATCTCAGCGTCAAGATACTTTCTAAGAAGTCATTATGCCCTTTATTATTGCGTTACTCGCTCCTGTATTTTGGGGGACTACCTATGCGTTAGTGAGTCTCTACTTACATGACATGTCGCCCTACTGGGTAGCCGTGTGGCGTGCCTTGCCTGCGGGGATATTAATGCTGATGCTGCGTCCTCGTTTGCCAACTTTGGTTTGGTCAAAGCTTGGTTTGCTCGCTTTTTGTAATATTGGTGCCTTCTTCGCCTTGCTATTTATCGGCGCTTACCGTTTGCCGGGCGCAGTGGCGGGAACCTTAGGGGCCACTCTGCCGCTCATCTTCTTAATACTGGCTTGGCTCATTGATAAAAAACGCCCAGGAATGAAGTGGTTATTATTAGGTTTGATGGGATTAGGTGGGGTCATTTTACTGCTTAACCCTTCGGCGGATCTCGATCCTATCGGCGTGTTGTGCATGTTGAGCGCCACTACGTTAATTGCCTTTTCTTCTCGCTGGATGCAAAAGTGGGATGTGGGCGACTTTTTAGTGCTGACCGCGTGGCAGCTATTATTGGGCGGTTTGATGCTGATCCCACTGGCTTGGTTTATGGCAGGGCCACCGCAGCTACCGAGTATGACGCTTGTACCTTCACTGATATGGTTAGTGATTGCCAACACCGCCGTTGCCTATTGGGCTTGGCTGTGGTCTATGAGAAACTTAGGGCCAGAAATCATGGGTATGGTCGCTTTAGTCAACCCTGTGGTTGCCGTATCATTAGGGGTCATGATTGTGGGGGAAACTTTAGATATGCGCCAATGGATGGGAATAGCGGTGATTTTATTGTCACTGTTATTGATGAAATTGCCGCAGAATTTAAGGTTAAATCCATTTAAAAAAGTGCAACCCTAGTCATTATTTTGGGGTGAATGAGGCATAGATGCTAAAACGTTTGGATCTGAATTTACTGCCCGTACTCGAAATTCTACTTGAGGAGCAAAGCGTGACCGCCGCTGCTGCGCGGTTGCATTTGAGCCAGTCGGCGGTGAGTAAACAGCTCACACGTCTGAGGGAAGTGTTTGATGATCCTTTATTTGAGCGTACCGCCTACGGCCTAAAACCGACGCCCAAGGCTTTGTCACTCGCGCCTGAGTTGCGCCAATGCTTACAGCAATTGGCGCAATTTACTCGGCCGGATACCTTCGAACCCGCCTTGAGCCAACGACAGTTTAGAATGCATTTGGTCGAAACCACCTATTCGCTGACCTTTCCCCATTTTATGCCCATGTTGCTCACTCAAGCGCCCGGTGTGAGTCTCAATTGCCAAACGTGGCGACTCGATACCATGGACAGATTACTGCGCTGCGACATCGACTTAGCCATAGGTTGCCGCGAGTGGGATGAGCGCTCGCCCATGCATGTGAATAATATTCCCGATGACTTATGCCATGTTGAGTTAGTGCAGGATTATCCCGTGTGTTTGATGCGTCGTGATCATCCGGCGTTAACACAAGAATGGAATTTAGATACCTTCTTGAGTTATCGCCATCTGCAAGTGGCCTTTGGCGGTTTAGAGCATTGGTTGCTGGATGATGTGTTGCAACTCGAGGGCCGTAAACGGGATATTGCCGTGAATATGACCGACTTTCAGAGCGCGCTTACCCTGTGTGAACAGAGCGATTTGATCCTCTGCGCGCCTTCGCGCTATGCCTTGGCTGTGATGAAGTCTTTTGAGCTTCAGTCTTTACCATCACCCATTAAATTGATCCCCGGCGCGTATTTATTGATGTGGCACAAACACTTTGAGCATGATTTAAGCCATAAATGGCTGCGAGAGTTGATTATTAGCCAAGTGCGAGATAATAATTTATCATTATAAATTAATAGCTTGTATCGTTTCCCTCCCTGTTTTTAATGGTTGATTTAAGTTCATCGTCCCAGTGGCATCTTGTTTTTTTGTAGGAAATATCTTAATTGGATTTTGACTACTGTAAATAATAGATAAGTAAATATAATGCCAGAGCACCACCTTTGCGAGTTGGTCAAATTTATAGCTAGGGACCTCGGGGCTAAACTTCTCGAAGGTAATTTTCGAAGGCCTATAATTTATTTAGAAGAGATGGTTCTCTTTTTTATTACATAGGTTTAAGTTTTATTATGATTAAATAGGTTGAAACTTTGCTTGATATTCAATTTTTTGGTTTAACTTTATATTCAATTGGATTGTTTTTAGGTTCATTTATAGTGCTATTTCTGTCCGCTTGGATTGGGAAAAAAGTTATCGGTAGGAAGGGCGTTAGTAATAATGAGGGCGATGAAGATTTTAGAGTAATACTAGGAGCTACTTTATCTCTTCTTGGTTTAATTATTGGTTTTACGTTATCGATGTCAATAAGTGGCTTCAATAGTCGGCAGGCAGCGGAAGAGTATGAGGCTTTTGTTATTCGTACTGGTTTTATGCGAGCAGATTTATTGACTGAATCGAGCCGTGATTTAATGAAGGCCACACTACGAGAATATTTACAGCAACGAATTAATATTTATGATGCACAATCGCCTGAAGGTATTGACTTTATTAGGATGAAAGTGTTGGATTTGCAGAAAGTATTATGGGAAACAGCGGTGCATGAAACTACCCAGAAACAAACTCCTGTGACCTCATTAGTGATTGCCAGTATTAACGAAATTGTACTCGCTCAACAGAAAACCTTTGCTGGATGGCGTCATCAAATTCCATTAGCAGCTTGGATTTTATTGGTGGTTATTGCAATTAATTGCAATATATTGATTGGTTATAATGCAAGGAAAGTTAAAGGGAAGTTAGGTTTGTTATTTATCTTACCTGCAATGATTTCATTATCATTCTTGATGATTGCTGAAATAGACGCTCCAGGGAAAGGTATTATAAAAGTGACACCTATTAATTTACAAGCTCTAGCTAACATGCTTAATAAATAATTGTAAATTAGTTTTTATAAATTTAAATTCATATCGAATAGTATATTGCTGAGTGCTGGGGCACGATTATGATAATTATCTGTAAAATCTGCCTGACTAAAGTATTGGCTAAGTGCATTGAGCGCTTCTTTTACTTTTGCGGGCTGCTTATCCCGCGCCGACGTTACGCTATAAACACTGTAGGTATTGAGTGACCATTCGGGTAATAGGGTGACAAGTTGGCCGCTTTCGAGGTATTTGTGTACTTCAGGTTCGGGCAGGGCGGCAAATCCTAGACCATCGAGTGTGAGTTGAATTAACGCCTGCATATTGTTGACGCTAATTCGCTGGCTTGTCAGTTCAAAACACTCTTGGCTGAAGGCGTGGGTTAAGATATCGCCTTTAGCATAAGTGTGATAGATCCGATTTAATTCAGTTAATTCCTTTGGGTGGCTAAGGTTTTTATGCATTGGCAGATAATGGGGTGAGGCGCAAAGTAACATACGCCAATCGGCTAAATGGCGGGCAATTAGGTTGGAATCCGATAAGGGGCCGATGCAAATCGCCAGATCGATACCGTCGTTGACTATATCTATCGGGCCATCTTGCAGTAGTAAATTCAAACTTATCTGTGGATGTGCTGCCAACAGGTAATTAAAAGGTTCGCTTAACAGGCCGCCGCCAAATCCTATAGGCGCGGCAATCTTTAATTCCCCTGATGGAATACCTTTCAAGTTATTAAGTTTCTGCTCTGTGCTTTCGACTATCGCTATGACCTTGCGGCAATTCTCGTAGAACAAACTGCCCGCTTCGGTGAGTGTGAGGTTGCGGGTATTGCGGTGGAACAGGCTGATCCCCATGTCCATTTCGAGCTTGGTCACTTGCTGACTTACCGCCGACGAGCTGAGATTTAATTGCTGCGCTGCGGCACTCATTGAGCCCTTTTCTGCGATTGTCGCAAAAACGATCATCCCTTTGATCATGTTTTTATTCATTTTTAAGTAACTCTTACAAGTGAATACCTAAAGTCTAACTTGAGCTGATTGTAACATAGAGATACATTGCCGTATTGAAAATTGTTCTCATTTACAATCTTTGCTCTAATGGAGACTTGTCGGTTATGTTGTTAAGTCGTAAGAAGTACCTCGCTCAAGTGATCACCGCTTTATGTTTGTTGCCCACAGTACCAGTAACAAATGCCCTTGCGGATACCGCGTCAGATAAAGAAAAGATGATGGAAAGAATCGTGGTGACTGCATCGGGATTTGAACAGCAAATTCGCGATGCGCCAGCTTCTATCAGTGTGATCACCCGTGAGGATCTGGATAACCGCTTCTACCGCGACTTAACCGATGCCATGTTAGAAGTGCCCGGCGTAGTGATTACGGGCGGTGCAGACCGTCAGGATATCAGTCTGCGGGGCATGGGTAGCCAATACACGTTAATTTTAGTGGATGGTAAACGCCAATCCTCGCGCGAGACACGGACCAACAGTGACGGCCCAGGCGTTGAAGGCGCTTGGACGCCACCATTGGCTGCTATCGATAGAATTGAGATCGTTCGTGGGCCTATGTCGTCACTTTATGGTTCGGATGCCATCGGTGGGGTAATTAACATTATCACTCGCAAAGTGCCAAACGAGTGGCAGGGTGAGGTGCGACTCGACAGCACTTTGCAGGAAAAATCTGACTCGGGAAATGTGTATCAAGGCAACTTTTTCGTCAACGGTGGTTTGATCAAAGATCTGCTAGGGATGCAACTTTATGGTCAATATACCCAGCGTGAAGAAGATCAAATCTATGGTGGTTACCGAGGTCGCGATGCGACTAACTTGACCGCGAGATTTGCGCTCACACCCAATGAAAATCACGATATCATGTTTGAAGTTGGTACTTCTAACCAAGAACTCGACAGCAGTTTAGGTAAAACCGTCACACCGTTAGCACCGGGCGAAGCCTGTGGCCGTCGCGGTTGCCCTGAATCTTCAACGACAGAATATGAAAACAGCACCTTCTCCCTTTCACATACAGGTCGTTGGGACTTTGGTACTTCGGATAGTTATATCAAGCATGAAGTGTTTGATAATAAAACCCGTAAGATGAAAATCACTAACACGGATGCGCAATCTAGCCTTATCACTACGTTAGGCCAAAGTCATACAGCGACCTTTGGCGCAGCATTCAACCATCAAGATCTCACCGACGAAACAGGTAACCAAGTGAGTGACTTAACTGATATTAGTCGCAAACAATGGTCGGTGTTTTCAGAGGATGAATGGCGCATTGTCGATAACTTTGCTCTGACCATGGGGCTGCGTTTGGATGATGATGAGAACTTTGGTAATCATGTCAGTCCGCGCGTTTATGGCGTGTGGGGATTAACCGACAGCACCACCTTAAAGGGCGGTGTATCAACAGGGTTTAGGGCGCCGAGTTTACGCCAGACAGTGCCCGACTGGGGACAAGTTAGCCGCGGTGGCAACATGTACGGTAATCCAGATTTACAACCTGAAACTTCAGTTAACTACGAGTTAGGTTTGTATTCTGATCTGACCGAGAGCATTACCGCCAGCGCGGGAGTGTTCTATAACGAGTTTAATGACAAGATCACCCGCGTTGCCTGTCCTGCGACTCAATGTACTGATGGTCCAAATCAATTTGGTTCTAATCCAACGACTTATGTGAACGTCGACGAAGCTGTGACCCAAGGGATTGAACTGAGTATCGATTATCGCATTCGCTCAAACTTGAGTTTGACGGGTAACTATACCTATACGGATTCGGAGCAAAAGACAGGTGTTTATAAAGGTAGCCCATTGAATCAATTGCCTAAGCATTTGATCCAAGCGTCTTTCAACTACGAGCCTATTGATAATTTAAGCACTTGGTTGAGGGTGAACTACCGTGGTGAAGAGAGCCAACCGACGACAGGACCTTCATCGAGCAGTTTAATCGCCCCTTCTTATACTCTGCTGGATTTGGGGGCTAACTACCAGTTGAACGATAGCTTGAAATTTAGTGCGGGCATTTATAACGCCTTCGATAAGGAAATTACCCAAGAGGAATACGGTTATATCGAAGATGGCCGCCGTTACTGGTTAGGTATGACTTATAGTTTTTAAATTAAAAATAGCGAGTTATAAAGAAGCCAGCACTTAGCTGGCTTCTTTTTTGATTATTCAAAATTCGGTTTACGAATAAACAGGACGCTGAGATCTTGCTTTGGCGTGAACTGTTTTTGTTGGAATTCAAAGGTGAGTGGATCGGTTTTTTTAAGCTCGCCATCAAAACACAAGCTAATGAGATCTGTGGGCTGGGATTTTTTTAGGGTGAGTTTGAAGTCCTTAATCGACCCTTGCCAGTTATTAGCTGTGACCAAAATATAGCTAAGATGGCTCCATTCGACGCCAATCTCCTGATCTTCACCGTCTTGTTTGACGATGAGATTGCGTTTCTTAATCCCTTGCTTGGCGCTTTCATCTAAACAGGCCAGTTCAGTGTAAGTATCAATAATACTACTGGCAGTATCGGGGATGCCCGTTGAGAGGCTTGGCGTGTAGCTATGGCTGATAGCGACAGATTGGCCCGCGGGAAAGGTTTGTTCCCACACAAAGTAATCACTTAGGGTAAAGGCGATTTGTTGGTCCTCATCCAACCATTGCTTGGGGAGTGCGGGTTTGCCCTCGGGGACTTCGGCATATTCGGCAAAGTAAGCGACTTCATCTACCCCCCAGCCAAGCTGTTTCAGCTCGGTTGAAATATCGGTTTTATCGGCAAGTTGGGCAACAAGCCTGTGTTGAGTTGGCTGGGTTTTGCCATTCACTTTAAGGGTGAAGTTATCAATACTGCTGTGATCGGCGGAGCCAAAAAACATCGGTGGCATGGGGAAGGCGATGGGGACGATAAGATCCTGCGAACTGGTGTTGGTAAACACATAATCGACCCTGACTTCGGTCTCGCTGATGAAGAGGGACTCTTTATCCATACTGATATTAGGCTGATATTTCAAGGTAATAGAGCCATTAGCATCGCCAAAACTGCTATCGTTGGCAGAGGCAGTTTCTCCGTAGACGAGTAAAACTATAGCAAAAAGGGGTATGGCTAAGTGTGCTGACATGTACTTCTTAACTCTAGTTGGATGCTTTAAGTATCAATGGGGAACGATTATTGCGCGCGGGCGAGGTCGATGGCCGCACTTATCGCATTTCGCGCTTGTGGGCTATTTTTCCAGCAAGTGGTGCGCAGCATGCTGGCGACTAAGTTAGCAATATCATCCACTTCGTGTTGGGCGAGTTGTTGCAGCGAGCTGATGCCAATTTCTTCGAAGCGTTTAATTACCGTCGGGCCAACGCCTTTGAGTGCTAATAAGGCTTGTTTTTCTTGTTCATTAAAACCCATAACGAATACTCCTTTATTGTTGGGATTGTGCTCAATTAATAGTACTGGGCAAGATTACCTTTAAACCGAGTTAACAAAAAGGCCCTCGAAGGGCCTGTTTAGTCTTTATGAATCAACAATCATCAATAAGTGTTACATATCGCAGGGTTTGAGTGGCTTACGCAATTGAGCGCGCACGTTGTCCATGCCTGAGTAAAACTCTTTCATCATCAATAGACCCATCATCTTGCCGTTATCGGTGACGATCAGATTGTCTGGATCTGTTGGGTCGTTTTTGATGGCGCCAATCAGTTTCATCGAGGTCATTTCTTTAAATAAGGCGGTATCTAAATTGACGCCAAAGGTTTCGCGGAAATATTTACGCGATAAACGGCCGGAGAACATGCCCAGCAAAAAGCGATATTGCATCACGTCTTTTTTGCTGTAGTTCTTTTGTTGCTCGACACCCATTTGACCCGCTGCGATGCGTTCTTGGTACTTACGTAGTGAGAAAGTGTTCACATAAAGCGTGTCATTTAAGAAACTAAATGAGCCCGAACCTACCCCTAAGTATTCGTCGTAATCAATAACGTATTCGTCAAATCCTTCATCATCGGTTTTACCAAATGCCCATGCAGACAATTGATTATATTGACCATTAAGACTGTTTAATATTTGGCGATATTGGTTTGCCATATCCGCTTGCGGCGCCGCTAATTTGCCTTTAACACTTTTACGGGTTTGATGAGTGATCATCAGCGGATAGGTGGTAATTTGTCTTGGGTCTAAGCGCGATGCCATATCTAAATCGTGCTGGATCACTTCATCGGTTTGGCCGCGGAAACCAAAAATCAGGTCGACGTTGATAATAGGGAACAACTCTTTGGCACCCATGATCTTGTCGAAGGTTTGCTGACCCGTGCCGAATTTATCGAGTCGGTCGGTCATTTTTAAAATATCGTCATTAAAGCTTTGTACGCCGATAGACATGCGATCCACTAAGCCTTTGAGCTGTTTAAAGCCTGGGCTGTCTAAATGCTGCGGATCGGACTCGCAGGAGACTTCTTTAATGCTAGGAAATAGGGTTTTAGCGTGTTCTATGGTGCGGGCTAATTCGTCTTCTAATACCGTGGTGGTACCACCACCAATGTACATAGATTCAAAGTCATAGCCGAGGGCCTTGACCATTTCCATCTCTTTACGTAATGAGATGAAGTAGGCACGCGCCTTGTCTTCCTTAAACATAAAACGGTGGAAGGTACAGTAAGAGCACAGGGTATGGCAGAAGGGAATATGTGCGTATAGCATATATTTTTTGCCTTCAACCGGTGCAGGCATCATTTCTGCGGAAAGCGTATCGAGGCGAAGATTCTTATCGACATAGTACTGCATGACCCGTTCCATCGAGCCGAGCATCCAGTTAGGGACGGTAATATTCGCTTGATAAGGCGTTGCGATAGCGCCGCTGAGCGTTTGAATAACTGATGACATAACGATTCCTATCTGAGAGTGCTAACCGTAAACACCGAAATTGCTTTAGGTAATTCACGACCACCTAGCGCAATAAGACTACCTCGTATGTAATTGTTAAAACGTGAACTGGTTATAAGTTACGGTTTCCTAACAAGGAAATCACGGGCTTTTTGTTAAGCAGATCATGTTTTAGCGATTGAGAATGCATTTTTATCATACATTTTTTAGCGGAGTTTATTGTAGATTTGCGGGGTTAGCTTGCCGTGTCAGTCTAAATACTGAGATTGAAAATCACCATTCTAGGCATTTTGTTGCTGGCGGATTAGCGCTTGTCTATCCAAGGGACGGCTGTCATCATCCGAGCGATAAAAATAACCTCTTGATGTAAAGGGCCCACTATGTTGGCAAACGTAAACCGCTTCTTCCCGCTGTTGGCACTGATAGGCGCAATGACAGCTTATCTGATACCGAGTTGGTTTACTGAGCTTAAATCCGCCATAGTGCCGCTGTTGGTGATCATCATGCTATCTATGGGGCTCACCTTAGATCTTCAGGATTTTGCTAATGCCTTCAAACAGAAACGTGCGGTACTCGCAGGACTCGTGCTGCAATTTTCGGTCATGCCGCTCAGCGCATTATTGATCAGCCTGTTATTAGGATTAGATAGGGAACTCACCATAGGCATGGTGCTAGTAGGCAGTGTTGCAGGCGGCACCGCCTCAAACGTGGTCTGTTATTTAGCGAAAGGCGACGTGGCTTTATCGATAACCATGACGGCCCTATCAACCTTAGCGGGCGTGGTGTTAACACCACTGATTATTAAGCTGTTGATTGGGGAAATGATCGATATACCCTTCGCCGATATGCTGCTGAGTTTAGTGAAAATTGTGCTAATCCCTGTCAGCGTTGGCGTGATTATCAATCATTTTTTTAAATCGCTGGTGGCTAAAGTCGCTCCTGCATTGCCACTGATTTCTATCTTGGCAATTGTGATGGCGATTACGATTATCGTGGCGTTAAATGCCAATCAGTTTGATAAAGTTGGCCCCATTATTCTGCTGGCCGTGTTCTTACATAATGGTCTTGGTCTCGCCTTAGGCTATTTCTGTTGCCGTTTATTAGGCTTTAACCACACAGTTTGTAAAACTATCTCTATCGAAGTTGGCCTACAAAACTCCGGTCTCGCCACTGCTTTATGTATTAAATTTTTTAGCCCCATTTCCGCTATCCCCAGTGCCATCTTCTCGATATGGCATAACCTATCAGGCGCCATGTTGGCCGGATATTGGGCGAGGGAATCGCAAGATTAATAAGATGTTGCTGTCGAAAATAGACTATGCCTGTAACCTGAGCAAGCGCGGCCACAGGCTTAAATTGCTGTGACTAATTAACCGGTAATGGGGTCTCGACGGGCATAAGTGTCAGCTGCAAGATATTTTCTTGCCGGCTTAATGCCAGTGGTAGTGTGTAGTTGGGAAAGCGCAATCCGAATACGGCACCTTGTTGTAACAAGTGATACAGCTGATCTGTCATGGCAATCGTTAAACTGGCGCAGCCATGCTCATCGACTCTGCCTTCAAGTGGTAAAGCGATTTTGTCGGCTAAGGTCAGATACGCCGCCATACGCCAGTGCGAGTTTTCTCCAATATTGTATGTGCTGCCATGCAATTGGTTGTAGCCTAAACCACAGGCCTGCAAGCTTAATTGGGTTTTGGCCGCTGTGGGTAGCGAAAGAGTCTGTTGCCGCTGCTGTGCCAGAAACGTGCCCCACGCCAGCCGATTTATAACTGAGTCCAGTGAGATGGGAGCATACTGAGCTTGCTGTTTTAGTGCATTAAAGCGGGCAATGCCTTGTTCCAATTTAGTGAGATCGTCCTCATATTCCAGTTGTGCCTTAAGCAGTTCATAAGCGGGAGCCTTCGCTTGTTCCATGCCGGCTAACGCCGCTTTCTCGTAGTATGCCAGTGCTTGCACTTTATCGGCTTCTGCGCCCAAACCGCGCTCTTCCATGCTGCCTAAATGATAATTAGCGATGGCAACTTGACGTTTAGCACCTTGTAAAAATGCGGCTTTCGCACCGCTGTAGTCATTTTCATTCAACAGCAGGGCGCCGTAGTTTGTCCACGTCGTACCGTCATCTGCTGCCATACCCAATTCCAGCCACTTTATGGCTTGCTGGCGTAACTGCGGGAGGTCGAGACTTTCTCTTTCGCTGCCGACACTTTGCATCGCTATTAAGTAAGCGCGCAGATACTCGCGTGAGGCATTATCCAGATAGAGGTTATCGGGTTGAAGTTCAAAGGCTTGTCCAAAGTAACTCCCCGCTTGCTGCGCCGCAGTGATTGCTTTCGCTAGATAGAACCTTGAGCTGGGATCTGCCGGACTGTGTACCCGTCCTAGGTTATATAAGGTCGGTAGTTTAAGACCCCGCGCCAGCGCTTCTTCTAACAAGGGGATTGCCTGCGTTTTTCGATCATTATCCAGCGCCATGCTGCCTAGATTATGGCTGGCACGGGCCGAACCTAAGGCTCTGGCTTGTTCATAGTATTGGCTGGCGGTGGCATTGTCTTGCGTGACGCCACGGCCGAGATGGTAGGCTTTACCCAGTAAGAATAACGCCTCAGCATTGTTCTCTGCTGCTTGCTGCTGTGCTTGTTGCAAGAAAGCGTCGTATTGTTGTTGCTCAAATACCTGTTCCAGCGCGGACTTTTCTGCAGTTGCTGCAAAGCTTACGGTCAACAGTAATAGGAGAGTAGCAATAGTGAATATCTTCATAACATCCTTGTCGTTAAGCGGGTACTTGTAAGCGGTAGTGCTAGTGAAGTTGTTTAACGTAGAGGCTTGTTATGCTACAAGCAAGCCTTGTGGTTTACCACTGTGTTATGGACAGGCGGATGAATTGCAGCGGTAGCACTGCCGTGTGTTGGCCTTACATGGAAGCCGACGATAGCTAATCGTTGATTAGCTGAGTCCGAAGTTTTTTAGTGGTATTCAATATTGTGGGAGTGGGAGATGGGCAATACGTATCTTCATTCCTGAACTTTAGGCTTCACGCCCTTATTATTGGTTTAGCACTGTTGACACTGAATCAATTTAATCATTTTTTGGTAAATAATTTTTCTAAAAATACAGCATTAATAATAGGTTATTTTTCTTGGCTGCGATTTATATTGCAGGTGTGTGACGCGCTTTATATTTCATCTAAAAATCTGACAGCCCAATAATTTTTGTTATTAGGCCGCAGATTTAAAAGCTTTTTTCAGGGAGCCTAAACCTAAACTTAAAGCTTAAAATGCGAGACCACGCCGACGAGTTGTTCCTTCGTCGCGGCCAAAGAGGTTGCGCTATTGAGGGTGGCTTTACCGCTTTGATTCAGTTCATCGACCATTTCACGAATGGTGGCCAGATTACGGTTTATCTCTTCGGTCACAGCGCTTTGCTCTTCTGCTGCGGTGGCGATTTGATTACTTAGCCCATTAATATCGAACACATAAGTGGTCAGGGTATCAAGGTTTTCCGTCACTAGATTAGTGGTATCGGCGGCTTGTTGGCAACTGTGTTTGGTTTGCTCCATTGCGGTTACGGCGGCATTGGCACCAAGATAAAGTTGTTCCAGCATCTGGTTGATTTCTGCGGTACTTGCTTGCGTGCGCGCGGCCAGTGAGCGAACTTCATCGGCGACAACAGCAAAGCCTCGACCTTGTTCACCTGCACGAGCGGCTTCGATGGCTGCATTAAGCGCTAGCAGATTGGTTTGATCGGCAATCTCGCCTATTACATTCAAAATCGCGGCGATATGACGAGTATTTTCGTTCATATCATTAATCGCATCAGCAGCGACATCGACTTTAGCGACCAAGGCAATCACAGTGTTGGCAGCTTGTTCAACGGCTTTCTTCGATTTATCCGCTTGCGCATTTGCTTGTTGAGTAAACTGGGCTGCGGATGCAGCATCACCCGCGACATTATGGGCCGTGGCGCTCATTTCAGTCATGGCTGTCACGACTTGGTCGGTTTCAACGGCGTGGATTTGCAGTGCATGATTATTGGCATTTGACTGTACATTCAATTGTCCTATTTGGTCGGACATATGATCTGAGGCTTGGGTAATTTCAGACATAATTTCACGTAGATTACCTATCACGCTGTCGAGATCTTCTGCGAGTGAGCAGAGCTCATTTTGTCCTTTAATATTTGTTTTATGAGTTAGGTCGCCATGGGCAAGACGTTCCATTACCCGTTTTATCTCATTGATTATGTGGACGAGTTGTTTACTCATAATGAGGGCGCTAAAGAGTGACGCTACAATCGCGAACAAGATCAATCCCAGTAGGATACTTTCTGTCGAGGTGACTTTATCTTCAGCTTGTTTGCCTAACTCATGATTTCTCTGAGTGATCAGCGTGACTAATTGGTTGATTTGATTACTGACCTTAGGCCCGAGCGCCGCACGCTCAGCGGTTAGCTCAGGTACTGCTCCAGTTTGTTTAGCGAGTGCCAGTTCTTCTTGGTAGAGACGAACATAATGTTCTGTTTGTGGTAAAAGAGTGTGAATAGCTTGAGCATCAGCGCCCATGAAGTCGGTATTAAATTTGGTCAGTTGAGAGACAAGTTGTGCGACATTATGTTGTTGATCGGCGATAGCTTTACCGTTGTGGACTAAGGTGGCTAAGCGCAGCTCAAAAAAGGATTCTCGTACTGTAGTGAAAGTTTCTGCGAGCTGAGTGTTGTCGACTAGGCTTTTACTGGTCTCACCGAGTTCGTTAAAACTGCGATAGCACGAAATACCTATGATGATCAGTAAGATACTTGTAAACACTGATGGCAATGCCGTCAATGTACTGGTTTTGGCATTTTTAAACATGGTGACCTTCTAGGATAAAAAGCAGCAATGCGTAATTTAATTACGCTATAGGTAATTTTAGCGTGCGCGTGAGCTAGCCAGCAAGAGAGTATTTTATGGGAATTTCTACTAAGATACTGTTTTTAATTGAATTGTTTTATTGGTGTTGCATCTGGTTGGTTGCTAAGTTACGAAATGTTGTGTTGTTTAAATTCAAATTTTATCTAGATGATTGTTTTTATTATTAAATACCTATGATACATGCAATTTTTTTTACAGTGATTTAGCATTTAAATTGGTCTTTGTGATCTCGTACTCAAATGCTATAAATGATTCAAAATGTAATTCAGACATATACTTAAAGCCGATGACTCATGCTGAAATAAAAGCCCCCGCCAGTAGTGATTGACGGGGGCTCTACGTTTGCTAGTGGCTAAGTATTTTTTGAATACCTACAACTAGATTTCAGTCTTATTCTTTATATTTAAGCGTGCCGTTAGCTTTGATTTCGTCAAACCATAGGTTGTGATGTTGGCTGGCCCAGTTTTCATCACAGTAGCCTGACACCATACATTCCATACCACCTTCTGACATCACAGTTGCCATGAAGATGTGTACGATAGAGAAAGCACAGATCACGATAGCGCTCACTGAATGCAGTACCAGGGCGATCAAGCTTAATGAACGGCTTGGCTCGAACAGGTTAGGGAAGAGTAATAACATGCCCGAGGCTGAAATGACTAATCCAAACAGGGCAAATGCCCAGAACCACATTTTCTCACCCGCGTTAGCAAAACCTGCATCTGGGTGCTTACCTTTGAACGGACCAAAGTTAATGTAACCGCCTACTACCATGAACCACTTTACGTCGTACATTTTTGGCAGCTGGTTTTTCGCCCATAGGGTGGTCATCAATGCCCAACCTATCATGAAGGGAATCGCCATCACGTCATGGATTTGCTTCGCGCCATAGACGATTGCTTCCCAGATGCCTTCACCCAACCAAGGTTGGAAGAAGAAGCGACCCGCCAGCAAGGTTAAGCCTGTTAAAATCAACAGTAAGCATGGAATCGCGCCTAACCAGTGGATTGAAACATCAAACTTAGACCAGCGATGCACTAACTTGCCTGAAAAACCATGGTGCAGCTTGGAGATGCCATTCACCTTGATAAATAGGACAAAGATAATGATCATACCGAATAGTGCTGCCATTAAGGCGGGCGCTAACCAGTCGCTACGCAGCGCTAATACCCGTAAATCGTAGGTATTGATCGGCTGAGCATGAAACTCACTTTGGGAGGTAGTGTATCCCGTGGCACCATCCTTCAGTTGCGCCCAAATTTGGGCATCAGACTGTTGAACTTGATTCGCCAGTTCATCACCACCATTGGCTATACACACAGCACTAAATAACAGTGCTATGGCTAAACCTATGTGTTTGAACCATTTGTTCATCATACATCCTCTCTCACTTAGTCGCGCCTACCTAGATAGGCGCTAAGCTAAGTCTGTGGACAGATCCTGTTGACCTGAATTAATTCCAAGCCGCGTTTTTAGCACCACGATAAGCCACACGCTCACGGAAGATGCTTGAAACCACTTCGGCATCACCCGCTAACAGGGCTTTAGTCGCGCACAGTTCTGCACACATAGGCAGTTTGCCTTCGGCAATACGGTTTGAACCGTATTTTTGGCGTTCTGCATCTGAGTGGTTTTCTTCTGGGCCACCGGCACAGAAGGTACATTTATCCATCTTACCGCGGCTACCAAAGGCACCTTTTTTCGGGAACTGAGGTGCGCCAAATGGACAGGCGTACAGGCAGTAACCGCAACCAATACAGGCATCTTTGTCGTGTAGCACTATGCCGTCGTCAGTTCTGTAGAAGCAGTTTGCTGGGCAAACCGCCATACAAGGTGCATCTGAGCAATGCATACAGGCGACAGAGATTGAGGCTTCACCACGTTGACCATCGTTGATTGTCACTACGCGGCGGCGTTGGATCCCCCACTCGAGAGCGGAGTCGTTTTCGTTTTTACAGGCAGTGACACAACCGTTACATTCGATGCAGCGCTTGGTATCACACAAAAATTTCATTGTAGCCATAATGGCAATTCTCCTAGCTTAAGCTGCACTTACGCTTTAACAATCTGACAGAGTGATGCCTTGGTTTCCTGCATTTGTGTCACAGGGTCATAACCATAGGTCAGCGCAGTGTTACAAGATTCACCAATAACGTAAGGCACTGTTCCCTCTGGATAATTAGGCGCCAAACTTTCTCCGTGCATCACACCCGCAAAGTGGTATGGCATAAAGGTAACGCCGGGTTTTACCCTTGGGGTAACCATGGCTTGCACCTTAATACGGCCACCTTCGGCGCCTTCTAACCAGACGTATTCACCGTTACGAATACCGCGATCGGCAGCGTCGGCAGGGCTTATCTCAACGAACATTTCCTGTTGAAGTTCAGCCAGCCAAGGGTTGGAGCGAGATTCTTCACCACCACCTTCGTATTCAACCAGACGACCCGATGTCAGTACCAGCGGGTACTTGCCGCTCATGTCTTTGTCTTGGATAGACTTATACAGCGTAGGGAGACGGTGTACTTGCATGTCGTCATAGGTTGGGTATTTCGCCACTAAGTCACGACGTGCTGTGTATAACGGTTCACGGTGCACAGGGACTTGGTCAGGGAAAGTCCAAACAATACAACGAGCTTTAGCATTACCAAAGGGGATACAACCGTGCTTGATCGCCACGCGCACTATGCCGCCTGACAAATCTGTTTTCCAGTTTTTACCTTCGGCTTCCGCTTTTTCTTCCGCCGTCAGATCATCCCACCAACCCAATTGTTTGAGCATATCGGCAGTAAATTCAGGGTAACCGTCTTGAATTTCAGCGCCTTTAGAATAAGTGCCATCGGCTAAAATGCTTTGACCTTTATATTCAACACCGTAACGGGCGCGGAAGTTACCACCGCCGTCTTTAACGTGTTTGGCTTGGTTATAGAGGATTTGAGTGCCAGGGTGTTTAGCCTCTGGCGTTCCCCAACATGGCCAAGGTAAACCATAGGTTTCGCCTTTAGCTGGGCCGCCTGCGGCTTCCAACGTCTTGTTGCTGAAAGTGCCCCAGTTTTGGGTGTGTAACTTGATACGCTCAGGGCTTTGACCTGTCATACCGATAGTCCACATACCGCGGTTGATTTCACGGGTGATTTCTTCAATCACAGGTAAACCATTTTCAATCGCGATGCGTTTAGTGTACTGCTCGGCAATACCCAGTTTTTGGGCTAAACGGTACATGATTTCGATGTCGGTTTTAGACTCGAACAGTGGCTCGATGACTTGCTCACGCCACTGGATAGAACGGCCTGAGTTAGATACTGAACCGTGAGTCTCAAACTGAGTTGCCGCAGGCAGCAGATATACGCCATTCTTACGACGGTGCATAACACCTGCCATCGTTGGGAATGGGTCGACAACGACGACTGTGTCCATCTTGTCTAAGGCATCACGCACTTCACGTTGACGGGTTTCAGTGTTGACCGATTGTCCCCAGAAAAACGCCATACGGATATTATCTTTCTGCGCTAATTTGCTCTTATCTTCTAACACACCATCGTGCCAACGAGAACAAGGGATACCCGGTGTCGTCATTGGATCTTTGCCAAGGTAGGCTGTTTGATCGAAACGACCTTTCACCCATGCCATGTCCAGATCCCAAACATGGGTCCAGTGACTCCATGCTGCTGAGGTCAAACCGTAGTAACCGGGTAAGTTATCAAATAACAAACCTAAGTCAGTTGCGCCTTGTACGTTATCGTGGCCACGGAAAATGTTAGTGCCGCCGCCTGAAACGCCCATGTTGCCCAGTGCTAATTGCAGAATACAATAAGCGCGAGTGTTGGCATTACCCACGTGGTGTTGAGTTCCACCCATACACCAAATCACAGTGCCAGGACGGTTATCAGCCATTAATTTAGCCGCTTGATAAACCTCGGCTTCGCTCACACCAGTGATGTTTTCGACTTCTTTAGGTGGGAACTTCTTCACTTCAGCACGGATACTTTCCATCTCGAATACGCGGTGCTTGATAAAGGTTTTATCTTCCCAACCATTTTCAAAAATGTGCCATAACATACCGTAAATAAAAGGAATGTCAGTGCCTGGGCGAATTGCACAATGCAAGTCTGAATGCGCTGCAGTGCGAGAGAAACGTGGGTCAACGACGATGATTTTGGCGTTGTTTCTTTCTTTAGCGATCAGAATATGTTGCATCGAAACGGGATGCGCTTCTGCTGGGTTTGCCCCGATCAGGAAGATGGCATGAGCATTCTGGATATCGTTGAAAGAGTTCGTTTGCGCACCGTAGCCCCAAGTGTTAGCAACACCGGCTACCGTGGTAGAGTGACAAATACGAGCTGAATGGTCGACGTTGTTTGTGCCCCACATAGCCGCCAACTTGCGGTACATGTAACAACCTTCGTTAGAAAACTTAGCGCTACCCATGAAGTACACTGAGTCTGGGCCAGATTCTTGACGAATGTTGAGCATTTGGTCGCCCACTTCGTTAATAGCATCTTCCCAAGAGATTTTTTTCCACTGGCCATCAACCAATTTCATTGGATATTTCAGGCGTTTTTCACCATGACCATGCTCACGCAGTGCAGCACCTTTCGCGCAGTGACCGCCAGCGTTGAATGGATGGTCGAATGCGGGTTCTTGGCCCGTCCACACACCATTTTGTACTTCGGCATACAGGCCACAACCGACGGCGCAGGCACTACAAATAGTACGTTTGATTTCGATTGGCGCATCATGCGGCACTTCTTTGGCTTCGACACGACGCATCATGCCTGTGCCCATCAGAGATGCTGCGGCAATACCACCTGTGGCGATACCTGCGTGCTTCATAAATTGACGACGGCTGATGCCTAACGCCGGTTTGTCTGCCACTGTGGCAACATTGGACTTGCGAGTTAACTTCATCGCTGACTTCTCCTAGATTAGCTGCGCAAGCTATCGTAATAGCTGCTGATATGCGCAGTTTCGTGGTAACCCTTTGACTCTTTAGTGGTTACCTTGCTGCTCTCGCTGGCCTGTGCCACGCTCATGCCGGTTGCGGCAATGGCGGCACCCGCTACGCTGCCGACGGTGAGCGCTTTGAGCAAAGATCGGCGAGATAAATCGCTGGGTTGCTGCTTCATGCTGACTCCTGAAATTAGGGTTTAGTTTTTGAGATCGCACGGCTTTTTGTGGGGTTCATCTTGTTATCAA
Organism: Shewanella sp. SM87; assembly: GCF_025653705.1. Classification (NCBI taxonomy): domain Bacteria; kingdom Pseudomonadati; phylum Pseudomonadota; class Gammaproteobacteria; order Alteromonadales; family Shewanellaceae; genus Shewanella; species Shewanella sp. SM87. The sequence goes on along the minus strand of NZ_JAKKSC010000032.1, from coordinate 12,026 downwards.
AAAGTGAAGATTAGCGGCGGAAAAGATAATGGAATCATCTTGTTTACCATCAATCATCGCGCGTGACGGCAATATAGTAGGAAAGGGTTGAGTAGGAATTGATCTAGGACAGTTTGCAGCCCTGAAATCGGCGACCGTTCTCTTAAAGCGTTAACTCGCTCATAGTTTAGTGAACTACTGGGGAAGAGGGCGTTGGCGGATTTTTGTATCTCGCTGTTTCAGTTGTTAATTTTTTGTGCTTTTGAATTAATGCGATGGGTATCAGTGCGAATAAAAAACACCCCGCGATGCGGGGTGTTTTGAGGATGTAAAAGCTGCGGTTTAACTTAGTCTTTATACTTTAAGCTGCCGTTGGCTTTGATTTCGTCATACCAGAGATTATGGTGCTGGATTGCCCAGTTTTCATCACAATAGCCTGACTTCATACACTCCATACCGCCTTCGCTCAATACGGTCGCCATCCAAATATGCACTATAGTAAAGGCAATCAAGATAATGGCGCTGATAGAGTGGATCAGCAGCGCGCCCATAGAGGCTTCGCGGGGTAAATCCAAGCCTGGCAATACCAACATGATGCCAGATACGCTGATGAATAAACCAAACAACATCAGGGTCCAGAACCACATTTTTTCACCGGCGTTAGCGAAACCACTGTCAGGGTGCTTACCTTTGAACGGGCCAAAGTTGATATAACCACCTACCACTAAAAACCATTTCAAATCATACATCTTGAAGGTTTGTAACGGCATCCATTTCACCACACATACAGCCCAAGCCGCGATAAAAATGGGACCTGCCCAATCGTGGATTGTTTTGCTGCCATAGATCAATGGCGCCCAAAGGTCGGGGCCTAACATTGGCTGTATGACATGCTTACCTAACATTATGGTTAGACCGGTAAACATCAGTGCCAGACAGCTGCTCGCCATGATCCAATGGATCCACAGATCCGCCTTTGACCAGCGCGAAACCATCTTGCCTGAAAAGCCATGACTCAGTTTTGATGGACCATTCACCAGATAAAACAATAAGAAAGCACCAAACACACCTACCACGGCTAGCGCCATGACGGGGGTTAAGTATTCATTTCTCAGTTCTTTACCTTGGTTACCGGCAACGTTAATCAACACCCCAGTATCTATCCCTTTGGCAGTGGTATAGCCGGCATCGCCTGCTTTTACCGCTCGCCAAAGATCGGCATCGCTGGTTTGCGCTTTCGCCTGTTGTTGACTCGATTGCTGATCACTTGCGTGTACTGGGTTTGAGCTCATGACTGAACCTAATCCCAATCCCATGACGAGCACCAACAGAGCAAACAGACTGCGCAGTGATTTGTTTAACTGTTTGTTTAACATTTTCACTCCTTGCCAGAGGTTAGGGATTTCTCCCTAACCCTCGCTCTGCTTAGTTAATCTCACCTGTCTTGGGGTTGTAACCCCAAATCACGTTAGGATTGCCTCGAGAGGCCATACGTTGACGGTAAATGTTTGATACCACTTCCGCATCACCTGCGAGCAGCGCTTTAGTAGAACAAAGCTCAGCACACATAGGTAATTTGCCCTCAGCAATACGGTTGGCACCGTATTTTTTACGCTCAGCTTCGGAGAAGGTTTCTTCTGGGCCACCGGCACAGAAAGTACACTTGTCCATCTTGCCACGACTACCAAAGGCAGTCTTTTTCGGGAATTGCGGTGCACCAAATGGACAAGCATAGAAGCAATAACCACAACCGATACAAGTATCTTTGTTGTGTAGCACTATGCCGTCTTCGGTACGGTAGAAACAATCTGCCGGACATACGGCCATGCAGGGAGCGTCAGTACAGTGCATACAAGCCACTGAAATTGAGGCTTCGCCAGGTAGACCATCGTTGATCGTCACCACGCGGCGACGTTGAATTCCCCACTCGAGAGCGGAGTCGTTTTCGTTCTTACATGCAGTGACGCAACCGTTACACTCGATGCAGCGCTTGGTGTCACACAGAAATTTCATGACTGCCATAATGGCTTATCTCCTCATCAAGTAGGTTAGGCTTTGCTGATTTGGCATAGGCTGGACTTAGTTTCTTGCATCTGAGTCACAACGTCGTAGCCATAAGTTAAAATGGTGTTTGCAGATTCGCCTATCACGTAAGGCACAGTGCCTTCAGGATAGTTTTTCGCTAGGCTTTCGCCTTCAAACACCCCAGCAAAGTGGTATGGCATAAAACATTCACCGGCAATAACGCGCGGTGTCACCATAGCCTTAACCGTGATTTTGGCGCCTTCTGGACCATGAACAAAAACATTGTCACCGTCGCGAATACCGCGATCCGCTGCATCAGCAGGGTTCATTTCGATGAACATTTCTTGTTGTAGTTCAGCTAACCAAGGGTTAGAGCGGGATTCTTCACCACCACCTTCATATTCCACTAGGCGGCCTGATGTGAGTGCCAATGGGAAGTCTTTAGCAAAATCCTTGTCTTGAATTGACTTATACAGTGTCGGTAAACGTGCAACCATACGATCTTCGTAGGTGGGGTATTTAGCGACTAAGTCACGACGAGGCGTGTAAAGTGGTTCGCGGTGGCGTGGAATATCGTCTGGGAATGTCCATACAATACAACGAGCTTTAGCGTTACCGTAAGGGATACAGCCGTGCTTGATAGCAACACGTTGGATACCGCCGGAAATGTCAGTTTTCCAGTTTTTGCCTTCGGCGTGTTTTTTCTCGTTTTCGGTAAGGTCATCCCACCAACCTAATTGCTTAAGCATATCGGCGGTAAATTCAGGATAGCCATCTTGGATCTCACTGCCTTTAGAGTAAGTACCTTCGGCAAGAATATTATTGCCTTCATGTTCCACACCATAGCGAGCACGGAAGTTACCGCCACCGTCTTTCACATGTTTGGCTTCGTTATACAGAATCTGGGTACCAGGATGTTTCATCTCTGGTGTGCCCCAACATGGCCAAGGTAAGCCGTAGGTTTCGCCTTTGGCAGGACCGCCGGGGGCTTCTAGGCTGTCAGCATCAAAAGTACCCCAGTTTTCTTGGTGCATTTTTAAACGCTCTGGGCTTTGTCCGGTATAACCGATAGTCCACATACCTGTGTTAAATTCGCGGGTGATATCTTCAATCAAAGGCTCTTCACCATTGACTTTAATATGCTTGAATAGCTCTTTATCTATACCCACTTTTTTGGCGAGTTTGTACATGATCACATGATCAGGCAGGGATTCGAACAGGGGCTCTATGACCTTAGAACGCCATTGTACTGAGCGGTTAGTCGCAGAGATTGAACCGTAGGTTTCAAACTGGGTTGCCGCAGGAAGTAAATAAACCCCATCTTGACGTTGGTGCATAACACCCGCCATGGTTGGGAATGGATCGACAACGACGACGGTATCCATTTTATTTAAAGCTTCACGCACTTCACGGCCACGGGTTTCAGTGTTGACCGATTGTCCCCAGAAGAACGCCAGACGAATATTGTCTTTTTGCGCTATCTTGGTTTTATCTTCTAACACGCCATCGTGCCAGCGCGAACAAGGAATACCCGCAGAGGTTTGCGGTTTTTGTCCTAGATATTCGCCTTGATCGAAACGGCTCGCTACCCAATTAGGGTCGAGATCCCACACATTATTCCAATGGGCCCAAGCGCCAGTCGTTAAACCGTAGTAACCCGGTAAGTTATCAAATAACAAACCAAAGTCGGTTGCGCCTTGCACGTTATCATGGCCACGGAAAATGTTAGTGCCGCCGCCAGGTACACCCATGTTGCCCAGTGCTAACTGTAAAAGACAGTAGGAGCGAGTGTTAGAGTTACCCACGTGGTGCTGAGTACCACCCATACACCAAATAATGGTGCCGGGTTTGGTTTCAGCCATCATTTTGGCGACGCGGTACATCTGCGCCTTTGGTACACCCGCAACTAACTCAACTTCTTCAGGGGTATACTTCTTCACTTCCTCGCGGATACGATCCATGCCATAGACACGGTGTTTGATAAACTCTTTATCTTCCCAGCCGTTTTCAAATATGTGCCATAACAGGCCATAAATGAAGGGGATGTCTGTGCCAGGACGGATATGCACGTACTCGTCAGATTTCGCTGCAGTACGGGTGAAACGTGGATCAACAACGATGATTTTGGCACCGCGTTCTTTACCAATCAAAATATGCTGCATGGCAACAGGATGCGCTTCACTGGGGTTTGCCCCAATAAACATGATGCACTTAGAGTTGCGAATATCGTTGATTGAGTTGGTTTGCGCACCGTAGCCCCAAGTGTTAGCAACACCGGCTACCGTGGTAGAGTGACAAATACGGGCAGAATGGTCGACGTTGTTCGTACCCCACAATGCCGCAAATTTGCGATATAAATAAGCTTGTTCGTTAGAGAACTTAGCGCTACCCATAAAGTAGACTGAATCTGGGCCTGACTCTTGACGAATTGAAGCCATTTTATCGCCGACTTCATTAATCGCTTGATCCCAAGAGATCTTTTTCCATTTTCCGCCTTCTAACTTCATGGGGTATTTCAGGCGTTTTTCGCCGTGACCATGTTCACGCAGTGCAGCCCCTTTCGCGCAGTGACCGCCAGCGTTGAACGGGTGATCGAATGCGGGTTCTTGACCCGTCCATACACCATTTTGTACTTCTGCATACACACCACAACCTACGGCACAGTGAGAACAGATGGTACGTTTGACTTCGGTGGGAACATTGTGGCCAATATCTTCTTGGGCCTGTGCTTTACGCATCATGCCTGTGCCCAGCATGGACGCCGCAGCGATCCCTCCTGTGGCAAGACTTGCCGATTTTAAGAATTGACGACGATTGAGACCCAGTGCTGGCGCTTTAGCTTCGACAACCTGGTCTGTTTTGCGGGTTAATCGCATCACACACTCTCCTCTATTTTAGTTTTAAAGCGACGCATAATAGCTACGAATATGGTCGGTTTCGCGGTAGTTCTCACTTTTAGGCTCTGTGGTTGCTGCCGTTTTTGTCGAAGCTAACGCTTGACTACTCACAGTGACCACTGCGCCTGCCGCACTGCCGAGTGCCAATGCTTTAAGCAATTGACGACGGCCCATGTCGGAAGCTGGCTTCTTCATAGTGTCTCCTTGTGTTACTGGATAAGGTGGTACAAACGGCTACCACCTCGGTTATTGTGGAAGCCTAAGCTTCCGTTATTGTTGCTAAGGTGAACATTAATCTCACCTTCGCAGTTTGAACTCATCTCTAACATTTACATTTAGCACGCACATGCCGCGCTATCACTCAGTTTAGTCTTAGTTCATTAACTCTACTGGTTTTGCTAAATCGCTGGTGGCTGGCTGTAAGTCTGCGCTGCCCGGGCAATTGACTGGAATATCTAAGCTTAATTGCTCAAAAGCACTGGCTTCCATTGCAAAAAAAGCTTTTGCTAGCTGTGCAACCGTGGCGTAAAACGCCGCACTTGGTGCTTTGGCTAAATTGTCGCAAAAACGGCCAATCCAACTGCCGATATGGCGTTGGAAAAAAGCCAATTGGCGATAACTTGGCGCTTCTAAAATCAGGGTTCCCATCACTTCACACAGTGCTGCAACGTGATCTTCGGGTTCCTTGACGTTGTCTTCGCGTTCAAACCCTAGTTGCATTAAGTCTTGGCGTAGCAATGCCAGTGGTTTATCCATCAATGAGCCCGTCATAAACCAGCTGCCGTAGGGCAGGATCTCACCGCAACCTACACCGAGGAACAGGGCAAAATACTCGTCTTCTAGTTGTGCACTGTTGAACTGCTGTGCGGCGAGTTGGAGTGATAACCAAGCTTTAGTCATCTCGTTGTCTTCATTGGCATCAATTTCAAGATTGGCCAAAAAGTGTAGCAGTTCAGGGCTTGGCTGACGGCGCAATAGGGCGGCTAACAGTTGATAGATATCGGCTCTCAACTGATCGTTTTCTGAAACTTGTCTTACTGATTCGGTCATAGCGGATCTCTTATCGCAGTTGCTTTTCAGGATCTTGAAGAATGTCTTCAAACATGTCTTTTACCCGGCAGTCGCCACACATTTTCAAGCGTTCAATATTGGCAGAAAATGCGCTGTGCGCGCCGACCATATCCAGCATCCGATGCACCATAGATTGGGTCGCAAAAGGAGAGCCGCAGCGAATACATTCGAAGGGGGCTTCTTCTTTCAGGGTGTGTTGTTGCTGACGGGCAGCTTTATTAAAGTTAATTTGCGGGGTTAGGCTGATAACCTTTTCAGGACACGCTGCCTCACATAAACCGCATTGCACGCAGTTTTGCTCGATGAAGTGTAGTGCAGGTTTGTCGCCACCATCTTGTAATGCCATCGTGGGACAAATTGCCACGCAGGACATACACATAGTGCACTTTTCTACATTCACACTGACTTTGCCAAAGGGAATATTGTTGAGGCTAAGGCAAGTATCAATTTCACCCGCTTGGCTATTGAGGTGATCGATCGCTTCAAATAGCGTATTGCGTTTAGTGGTCGAGGCAAATGCAGCGGGCACGATCACGGGCCAATCTAAGCTGATATCGAGCATCGAATCTAAATCGGCAAGCATGCTTGGGTCGATGAGGCTAATGCGTTGTGGCTGGCCCATTTCATCTAAAATGCTATTGGCTAACGACAGTTCGCCTTTAAGCATTTGCGTTAGGGTTGGCGCTGTTGCGTCTGTGTTGAGGATCAGCACTTGGCGCGCGCCCCAAGCGAGTACTGACAACCAATGATCTACGCTAGCAACGGTAATTTCTTCGAGGGCAACGGGGATGATGTCGCCTGCTAAATCGTCACTAATAAAGTTGGCGCCGACGGCATTATCGTGGAACAAGATCACTGGTGCGGTTTGTGCTTGCTCGCGGAAACGGCTAACGACTTTGTTCAGGTATGAATGCAAAGCTTGCGGCGTAGGTAAATCGTAACTGATAGCACCCGTTGGGCAAGCGCTGGTACAACTGCCTGCGCCGTGGCAAAGATATGGATCGATTTCAATTTTCTTTGCGACACTGCTGATCGCATCTGCTGGGCAGAAGTTGAGGCAACGATTACAACCATTGATGCCATTGCGGTCGTGGGCACAGATATCTGGGTTAATTTTGACGTAGCGCGGCTTATCAAATTGGCCGATGAGTTCGGGAATTTGCGCAAGGGCATCTTCGAGTTTTTCAGCGTCTTGGCCTACGTAAAAATAGCCGGGTGGCAGCATTTCTAAGTTCAAACAAGCTGCGCTGCTCAAATCGAGCACGATATCGAAATGGGGTTTACGGATTGACACTAAACTGAGTTCGGCAGCCCCATCTTGATGTTCAACACTGACTTGAAATTGGCCTAAAAAGCCTTTTACGCCAATGAGTTTGTTGTAATAGCTTTCGACATCAGTTGCCGCTGCCATGACACGTTCTAGGTGCGCTTCATCTTGGCTGGTAATGGCTTCATTGGCTAAAATCACTCTATGGGCCATAGTGGACAATTTGTCCGCGGCGAGGCGAGCCAGATCTTCTGGGCCAATAATAAGAACATTGCCTTCGGTGGTATAGCTGACAGTTGGCGGGATCAGATTCTGCAACATCTGAGTTTGCGTTAATACCTGTTGTCGCGCTTGTTTTAACGCTTCTTGGGTTTGATTGGTCATCAAATAAGTGCTCACATTGCGTTCCTGAACAGTACTTTGGCTGTTTCTTGTTTTACTGTATCTGGGCAGATTTAGGCGGCTGGTAATAAGTAAGTCATTGCCTTTTCTGCTTTTATCTAAGCTTTTTATATCTTAGTACAGCAATTCACATACCAAAGTTACGGACATTAAAATTAGCTAAACTGACGTTAAACAACTCGGGTATGTACCTGAGCTAAGGGCTCTGGTGCATTTTGGGGTAGGTCATCAGTCTCCCCATCCAAATTGTCCGTTATCGGCTCAGCTGCCCATTCGACTTCGACTTCATTAGTCTCATGAGTTGTTGTTTCGCTTACATCAAGACTCGTGGATGGATTGCTTTCTTCAGTTTGTTTGGCTAAAACAGCTGATTCTTCATCCGAGGTCTCGCTGTCTTCGGCTATGTAACGGAAGACTTTTTGCATCAATTCAGCTGAGACTTCTGCACTGAGTTTCGGTTGATTACTGTAATCGAGTGCATATTCCAAAAGCCCATCTATCTCGTTGAAATGCGGTTGTTTCCACAATGCACGTAGCGCTGCTGATTTAGCCGCAGGGTCAACATTGGCGCCCATAAAACTCGCAAAGCTGCCGCCTATTTCAATCTCGTCGGGATTGGGTAAATCCGCTGCAGTGAGGATGCGATTAGTATCGTCATGCTCTGCAGTATTAGGTTCAATGGCTGACTCTGTGGGTTGAAGCGGCTCAACTGCCATAGTGGGCTCGGCTACGATGGTCTCCTGAGGTGTGATTTCCCCGTCAGCCTCTCGCGCTTCCTCTGCTGCAACTTGTTCGCGCCGTTGGTTCCAGCGACTCAGTAGCCCGCCTGTTTTTTGTATGGATTCAGCCATTAGTCCCTCCGCAATGGATCGTGACTTGGGCCTTGATTATTACGGCCATCGACATGTTTACGGCGATGAGCGGCAATTTCGACTTCACCATATTGGGTGATAAAGGCTTCAATCCAACAAGCGATAGCTTTTGGCATCAATAAGTTGAGGACAGGGGTATTGCCCTCAAGGCAACCCGCCGCGACATTCTGATCCGCCGATAATGCCGCAGGTATCCAAGTGCCATCGGCCGTTTCATCACATACTAAATACAGCATGGCGTTATCTAAATCGAGATTGAGGCGATAGCTGGCGCGTTCGTCTTTATGCAGTTCGAGTAGCACTAAGGTTGCATCGTCTGGGGCTTGATGGGTGGCGGGAAGTAGGTGATCAATTTCCCATTGTACTGAGGTCCAGCGGCCAACTTGCTTCTCTACTTTCTTGAGTGAAACGTACATAGGCCAAACACTAGTTGTATGTTGCATTGTCTCTCCGTCTCAGCCGTGTTGATGGACAAACCGTAGAGTGAACGGTTCGGTTTTACCAACAAATTGCGATAAAAGGTCACTGCAATATTGGTGCCAGTAAACATAGTGGATTAGTTTGAGCTAGATCATCAAAAACACCCTATAAATTGGACATTTTGTCCAGTACAGGATTTTGTTTGGGACATAAAAGGGCTAATGAAAAATCTGCATTGCGGCAGATCACGCATTTAACCCCAATTTTTATGTCTAGGTATAAATATTGCTATGCTCTGGCCATGACTCGTTAAGCGGTAACATTATGATCTCTGAAAATATCACTATTCCTGATAACAACATGAGCACAGATAGCGAAATAGCTGCAGCCAATCCTTCTCAAAAAACTCAGCATCAGTGTTCTTTTGTGAGAACTCAAGTGGAAGTACCGCTAACCATTGCTGTAAAAGCAGTGAATGAAGCCGGGGAAGTGTTGGATAAATTTGTCGCCTGCGAACGTCCGCTTACCGTGTATTTGAACTGGCGACCAATAGTGACACTTATGACCCTAGGAGCGAAACCTGAGTCACTGGCGTTAGGTTATCTTAAGAACCAAGGCTTTATTTCGGATGTCAGTCTATTGGACTCGGTTATTGTCGATTGGGATGTGAGTTCTGCAGCCGTGGTTACCCGTGAACAAACCGCCGATCTGGATGAGAAACTCTCCGAAAAAACGGTGACATCAGGCTGTGGTCAAGGCACGGTTTATGGCAGTTTTATGCAAGATTTAGACGGCATCAATTTACCAACGCCAAGTCTTAAGCAAAGCACCCTTTATAGCTTATTGAAAAATATCAACGAATATAATGAAACCTATAAAAATGCGGGTGCTGTACACGGTTGTGGCTTGTGCGAAGACGATAAAATTATGGCTTTCGTCGAGGATGTTGGCCGCCATAATGCCGTCGATACCTTGGCTGGGGATATGTGGCTGACGCAGGATCGTGGCGATAATAAAATATTCTATACCACAGGCCGCTTAACCTCTGAAATGGTGATTAAAGTCGCCAAAATGGGGATCCCTATTTTGTTATCACGCAGTGGCGTTACTCAAATGGGCTTAGCACTGGCGCAGCAGTTGGGTATTACTATTATAGCACGCGCGAAAGGCCGTCACTTTTTGGTGTACCACGGCAGTGAAAATCTGCAGTTTGATGCCAATACGGCTCCTTAGCCTCAAGTCAGCTAAGACTTACATGCAGTAACGAAGAATAAGACAAGGAAACAAGATGACGTCTGCCAGTGAATTGGTCTACATGAGCGCGAAGCAAGTGGCTGAGTATTTAGATCTTAATGAGAAAAAAGTCTACGCCATGGCTAATGACAGAATTCTCCCCGCCACTAAAATCACCGGTAAATGGCTATTTCCGAAAGTGTTAATCGACCGTTGGGTAATGGATTCTTGCCACAGTGGCATGCTGACCGATCGTTTATTGATCACTGGTAGTGACGATCCACTATTATCTATGCTGGTGGCGCGTTTGATGGCGCAAGTTGGTAGCCGTGAGTTGATAAGCTACAGCGCAACAGGTTCACGCTTAGGGTTAGAGTTGCTTGCTAAAGGTTATGCCGATGTGTGCACCTTACACTGGGGTAGCATGGAGGATAGAAATATTCGCCACCCAGCTTTACTTAAAGGTTATAACAACCATCAACAATGGATCATGGTGCATGGTTACTCCCGTCAGCAAGGGTTGATCATGCGTGCCGATATGCACCACCGATGCCAAGAAGAAGATAAAGTCGTGAACTTGCCTTGGCGTTGGGTGAGTCGTCAGGGGGGCGCAGGTAGCCAACAGCACTTAGAGCATTGGTTGTTAAAGCAAGGTGCTCGCTTAGATCAACTTAATGTCGTGCTAACTGCCTATAGTGAACGCGAGTTGGCGGGTTATATCGCTAGGGGTGATGCCGATATTGGTTTTGGTTGTCAATCTGTGGCTTTGGAAAGTGGTTTAAGTTTCGTGCCGTTGATTAAAGAGTCTTTTGATTTCATTATGCCGCAAAGCATTTACTTCCGTCGTCAGCTTCAACAACTTTTTACTATGTTGGCGAGCGGTCACTCGAGGCAAATGGCGGCACTACTTGGTGGCTATGATCTTACAGACTGCGGACAACTGCTATGGAGTGCGAGCTAATCCACTCAACTCGGTAATGGATTAAGGTGAATAGAGTTGAATGGTCTCTGAACTACTTATTACTGCTACTACATGCTGATATCTAATGTAGCCAGCTACTAACGAATAAGTATCAAAGAGACCCTCGTTATATTGCTGATTACGTCGTTTCGACTTTCTATGGTGGGTTGATGGGGGGGCAACTACTATATATAGGTAAAGTATCTTCATCGCCAAATACACTCAGAGTGTCATCTTCTTCTGTTGTTCCCCGTAATTCTCCCATTAACGACTCTATATAAAAGTGGAGGTGAGATATTCCGGTTCGAGCAGCCGTTATTCTCATTTAAATCTGATAGCATTCATGCTCATGATCCCTTTGTCTTGATACTGTACGCTGGCAATCAATTGGGCCAAATTACAGATAAAGCGCTATTTTGTGGATAACTTTGGGGGTAAGCGGTGGGTATGGTGTGGCTAGATTAGATAATATGAATTAACTGCAAATTTACTTAAAAAAGGGGTTGCGCACTTTCTCAATCTCCCTATAATGCGCATCCACTGACACGGCAGACAGCGTTAAGCAGGCTGACGAGTTAGGTTAAATTGAGTAGCTTTTAAGCACTTAATTCAACCGCAGCAAGAAGTTGAAAAATACTCCTTGACGCGAAACGGGAAATGCGTAGAATGCACGACCCTGAGCTGATGAAGCATCAGCACGACCCGCCGGCAACGGTATGTGGTCAACGCTCTTTAACAAGATAAAACAAGAAATCTGTGTGGACACTCACAGGTGTTGAGTTAATCGAAACTGCTTAGCCTTCGGGTTGGCAGTCAAAAATTTAAATCAATGTAACAATGAGTGTTCATAGTAATATGTACAGTTTGTTTCTTTAGCTAGAAACAAAAAATCAGAATTC
>NZ_JAKKSC010000031.1:0-58254 GCF_025653705.1 Shewanella sp. SM87 | reverse complement strand
TCAGGGGTCAGTGTGGTGGGCTCAGTCATCAACTGTCCTCGCATTGATGTAGACGGTGTCCCTTGGGACCAATCCAGTTTTCCATGTTTGCGAAGCCAAACTAACACGGTGGAACAACCTTGAATACCGTACTTGTCTTGGGCCTGCTTATAGGTCAGCTCGCCTTTTTCAACTTGGTCGACAACGGCCAATTTAAAAGCGAGGGAATAATCACGTTGAGTTCGTTTAATTGTTGAAGTCATCACACTCTCCAAAATGAGTTTGAAAAGTGTCAACGCTATTTAGGGCGGGTCAATTGCATTTAAAAAGAGCCTAAGGGCTCTTTTTTATTGGGCGGTTGGCAACAACAAGGCAAATAAAGCTTTGATAGGGATCTTAACGTACTGAGTAAGGCCTCTATAGGCTAGTCGTTTGAACTTATTGAATAAAGACGAGGCAAAAAATGGGCAAAAAAAACCGTACTTCTTGTAAAAGAAAGTACGGACTTGAGCCAGAGGACTCATTTTTACCCTGAGTAACGCTAATAATTTAGCAGAGTGTCAAAAAATTGGCAAGTGACATTATTATGGCGATCTTATTTTTTGCTCACAGGGTGACATATTCATAGTTTAACTAAATCAAACGATTAAGTATTTTTGGCGATAAAAGATGAAAAATACCACTCTAACGATGAAACTCAAGTGGCAAAGCTTCTGTCAAACAACTGTAATCAATAACAACAAGAATGCTTGTAGGTGGTCATATGAGAGTTTTTCCTGTCTACGCACCTAAGCTTATCGTTAAGCACGCGCGTATTTTTCTCACTGGTGTTATTTGGGTTAAAGATTTAGGACGATTGGAATTTGAGAAGGGACGGTTTTTACTGCCAAGAAAAAGCCTGCCAAAAGTGAAGCAGGCTATTTTAGAATTGAACGAACTGATCGAAGCGCAGCATCAAACTAATGCAGTTTAGATTTCGCTGTTTAACAAGCCAACAAGGCCAGTCACTTTTTCGTTCCAAGAAGTGAGTTCTTCTTGTAGTTGCTGGTTTTGCGCATTCAATTGTTGATTGTGCTCACTCAGCGTAGACGCTTTTTGCTTCTCTTCTTCAAGCTCCATTTTTAGAAGCTCGATAGTTTCGAGTGCAGCCTGGATTTTGGTTTCCAGTTTGGACAGTAATTCAAGGCTCATCTGGAGAGTCCTATGGTTTCTGGATGGGACTGTGATTCTAGCAGTGCCTAGAACTTAAGGAATAGCGATTCTTGCCGTTTGGTTAAAAAATGCCCTATTACTGGGTTCTAAATTAAGTTTTTTTGCATTTGTTATTAACTCGTTAGTATTCTTGGTTTTATTTTTTATCGGAATGGTCCATGTCGCCTAGTTTGCTCGCCATACTCCCGCTACTGTTGACCTTAACCTTAGCCCTATTTTTACGTCGCACGCTGGTGGCGTTAGGCGTAGGTATTGTCTCTGGTGCCCTATTAATCGCCCAATTTGATCCTCTGCAAACTGGGTTGTATTTGCTTGATATCGGTGCAAAACAATTTTATGCCCAAGGTGCTTGGCAATCGTGGCATCTCAATGTGTTGTTCGCCATGTTACTGCTCGGTAGCATGACGCAATTGTTAGCACGTGGTGGTGCCGTGGGTCAGTTTGGCGATTGGCTATATAGCCGTATTCGTACTGAACGTCAGGCGCGTCTTGGGGTCGTATTTCTTGGTTGGTTAGTGTTTATCGATGGGATTTTCAGTTGTCTTGCTGTCGGCCATGTGTGTCAGCCGCTCAGCCAGCGTTATGGTATTCGCCATGAGCAGCTCGCCTATTTAGTTGATTCCAATGCTTCGCCTTTATGCGCGCTATTGCCTTTCTCCAGTTGGGGCCCCTATGTGATGGCGCTTATCGCGGGGATCAGCTTTTTGCCCGTGTCGCCGTTGGAAGCCTTTATTGAGGTGGCCTTATTTAACTTTTATGCCATAGTGACCTTAGGCTTGTCCGTGCTCGTCGCTTGGTATGGCGTAGGTTTTCACTCTTTTGTTGCTGCTACTGCTGTGGAATCCTCCAATACGGTCGAGGTTAAGGGAAATCCTTGGCTGCTCGCAATCCCTATGCTGACTCTGCTGTCTGCTTCAGTGGGATTAACTTTGTGGTCTGGGGCTCAGCAGGTCTCTTCTTGGGATGTGTCACTCTGGCTTGCTAAGGCTGATATTGGCGCTTCTATGCGCGATGCTTGTTTGTTGGCAACCTTAGTCACTCTTGCCATGTTAGGCTTGTCTGGGCGACGTTTAACGGCATTAGTGGGGGATTTGAGCCACGGAGTTCGCATGATCGCCTTCGCCATTGCGATTTTACTCTGCACTTGGATGATTGGCGCTGTGATCCAAGATCTTGGCGTCGCTAAATTGTTGGCTGCTTGGGCTAAGGCTTATCTTTCTCCGCACCTGCTGGTAGCGGGAATGTTTTTACTCTGCGCGATAATGGCTTTTGCGACGGGTTCAAGCTGGGGAACATTTGCAATTATGATCCCTATTGGCGCAGAGATTGCCCATAACTTGGATCCTCATTTGTTGTTACCTGTACTGAGCGCTGTGATGGCGGGGTCGGTTTTTGGCGACCACTGCTCGCCCATTTCAGATACCAGCGTGCTCAGTGCGACCAGCTCAGGTTGCGCGCCCCATGACCATGTGGTGACTCAGTTGCCCTTTGCTTTGATCGCGGCATGCTCAGCATTAGTCGGATTTCAATTAGTCAATTTAGCCGTGGCGACGCCGTTAGTGTGGCTGGCCGTAGTGAGCTGTAGTCTAGGATTATTTGTCTTGATGGCACGTTTTTATTCACCTTTGCCCAGATTCGTGGCGCAGACATAAAGCCAGTTTATCGCTAAAATGGCCGATTCGGTTCTTGCTGAGCCATTTATTTAAGTGCATCTGATTTAAGAGATTATCAATATGAGTATTACCCGTTTAGATGTAGGTACCCGTATGAGCAGTATAGTGATCCATCAAGGTACTGTGTATCTGTGTGGTCAAGTGGCGAAGGACAAGTATCAAGGCATCACCGAGCAAACTGTCACTATGCTTGAGGAGGTCGATACCTTGTTAGCGCAGGCGGGAAGTTCGCGTGAGCATTTACTGTCAGCGACTATTTATCTGAAAGATATGGGTGATTATGATGCGATGAATGCGGTATGGGATGCTTGGGTGCCTAAAGGTCATGCGCCAGCCCGTGCTTGTGTGCAAGCCGCTATTGCCGAGCCAGAATATTTGGTTGAAGTCTCAGTGATTGCGGCGGTTGCGGTTTAAGCGCTAAGCTATTTTTCGTCCCGTTTAGAAGCCTGTTTCGATCCCTATTTCGAATCCTATCACCGAGTGTCATGACTCGGTGAAGCTTTTCCGCAATACACCTCGCTAACTAAACCTGTATTGTTCAGCACGCCACTCTCTTCTAACAAAACCCTTTAGCTTTAACCTAATAAGTCTTCAATTAAATGTGCAGGGACAAGCGGCGGATGATCCCCATATTGTTCTGAGAGTGCGCTGGCGATAGTCTCAATATCTTGTTGGGCTAGGCCTTGTTCGATAATGGCAAACGCCCAAGGAGCCTCGGTTTTGAGTTTGAGGAAATAAGGCGTTTCGACAAATTGTGCGAGTGAGTAAGCGAAGCCTCCTAAACCATGCCCCCAACCTTCGCTGACCTGAAAGGGTCTATCCAGATGCGCCATATCAAATTCAATGAGATGGGGGTATTGGCCGTTATGCCCACCGATCCAGTGACCGATATCAACCGATAAAATCATAGTTGCCATGTTATATCCTTTGCTTGGCCGCAATGAGTACTCGACCAAATTCAGCATTAGGCTCGAGGGGGTGATGGCGGCGATATGGTCGAGTCTAAGGGATTGTTTAGTTTGTTGCAGTTGGATGATAAGCCACTCTGTTTTGTCGGCTCTTGTCTGCGTGGTGATGGCTTGACCTTGGCACTGGGTGCCATCAATAAGCTCAATGTTGAGTTGATAACTACGCAGACAGGCGAGTTCGAGATAGTCGTAATGGGCGCAAGGGATCATTTTATAATCTGACATAGAATCATCTCATTGGGAGTTCGACCCTATTGTGGCAAAAATACTTGCCATTGGCATTATTGTGGATTGTTTTATCCTGTCTCTGAGGCCGTGTTGGTTATTTTTAACTTAGCCCGCTAGGTCTGCAAATAACCGCAATCGCCATGAATGGCGTGAATGCCATTTATGCAGGAGCAATAAATGGCCTTGCCTAAAGTGTGTTGCTTAATCATTAAAATCAGCCGCTGAATTCTGCATCTTCAGGTTGTTTGGGTATAGATATGCGCGCCCCTCTTGACTTTATTCCTGTCGCTCCCTAGTCTGCTTGTTCAGTAATCAAGGTGGTATGCGATGGAAATAACTTACAATTTAAAACCTGCGTCCGAGCGCCGTACTGAGCAATTCAAGCCCGAGGGGAATGTGGGCTTTGGTAGCCTCAGAACCGATCATATGTTTTTGATGGATTATCATGATGGACAATGGTGCGATCCGCGCATCGTTCCTTATGGACCATTTGAAATGGCTCCGGGTGCAATGGCGTTGCATTATGGCCAGTCGATCTTCGAAGGCGCTAAAGCCTTTATGCATGAAGACGGCGAGATTTATACTTTCCGTATTAATAAGAATGCCGAGCGGATGAATCGCTCCGCCGATATCGTCTGTATTCCTAATATCGATGAACAAATGCAGATGGATGCGATCAATGCGTTGATCGATGTCGATCGCCTCTGGTTCCCGATGCAAGAAGGCGCGTGTCTGTATATTCGTCCCTTTATTTTTGCGACCGAAGACCGCCTCTCTGTGAGCCCAAGTTCGCGTTATACCTTCTGTGTGGTGTTAAGCCCAAGTGGCGCTTATTACGCGGCTGGCGTGAACAAAGGTATACGCTTGCTGATCAGCAAAACTTTCCATCGTGCTGTATCGGGTGGCACTGGCGCCTCAAAAGCCGCGGGTAACTATGCGGCTTCGTTGCGTGCGGGTAAAGCTGCGGCAGCCTTTGGTGCATCGCAAGTGTTATATCTCGATTCGACCAATCAACAGATTGAAGAAGCGGGCGCGATGAACCATTTCCACATTCTGAAAGATGGCACTGTGATTATTCCAACCTTCACAGATACTATTTTGAAGTCGATCACCTCGCAATCCATTATGGAATTGGGTGAGATGCTCGGTTGTGAAGTGCGCCAAGAGACTGTCATGCTTGATAAATTTATCGCTGATATTAAATCTGGTGAAATTATTGAGGCGGGTGGTTTTGGGACGGCGGCCGTGGTTTCTGCTGTGGGCTCCTACATTTTTGAAGATGGCCATGTTGTCACTGTCGGTAATGGTGAAGTGGGCGAGCATGTTCAGCGTATCTATAAACTGTATACCGAAATCCAAAAGGGCCATATTAAAGGTCCTGAAGGCTGGGTTAAGCGTGTTGAACGTTTAGCAAAGTAAGGAATTTGTGATGATGTTTAAAGGCTCCTAGGAGCCTTTTTTATATTTCAAGGCAAATTATGCCTTGGTCACGACCCAGAGTGCGTGTAATAAACCAGGGAACCAGAACAGTAAACATAACACTATGTTTATTAGCAGATCTTTACCCGCTCCCGCCTTCAAAAATACAGCAACTGGGGGCAATAAAATCGCAATAATGACTAAAAGTAGTTTATTTGTATCCATAACAGAACATCCTCAAAACGGAGATTGTAGGCAAATCAACAAGATCTAACTTCGCAGGAAGACTCAGAATTTGCAAACCTTTTAGTTTGCAAAGCGTAAATAATCCCAGTCACAACCTAAATGAAGGCCCTTACCATTCCCTAAAATGAAAAAGGATATTCAACCCATTATCTGTCCAGAGTAGACTAAGATAACCAGTAAACTCCAACCGAAAATCCCTAAAAGCATCTATAGTTAAAGAAAAATATGAAGTAAAAGAATGATATTTGATCCCCAAGCCTTATTACTCATCAAGTTTATTTGCCTGCTTACTAGCACGGCTGCCGTCGCATGGGGACTCATTGCACAACCTTTAAAAATTGCCACTCAAGCCAGTATGCGCTTTTCTCTGGCGAACTTGTTCGTCCTCCTTGGCATAATACTCAACAGCCAACGCACCGAAGCCTCCAGTTACTTTTTTTGGTTCTGCTCGGATATGGCGATTTTATTTGGCTTCATTCTAGCGCGTTGGGGAACGAAGGCGCTTTTTAGACTCAAGCCCAGCGTAAAATCGGATCTTATTCTTTTAGCACTCACCGCTGGTGTGATGCTTTTGGTTCCACCTAATTTCAGCTCCGAACGCATTTTGGCCATCGCATTCTCAGCCTGCGCCGCGCTCATTTTCGCCATGTTAACTCGAGATAACTATCTTGCCATCAAACGCGATACGGGAAATCGAGTTGCCATCGCTATGGCCATGCCCTTAGTCGCCATGGTGGGTATTTTTATCATTCGTATCTTTATCGCCTTACTCTCTCCCGAAGAAAGTCCGATGTTTATCGCCATGCACACGCAAGAAGCCATACCTGTGCTTTGGTTCTATGTATTTCTGGCCCTATTGATCAATATCGTGATGATAGGTAATGCCATGACGCGGCTTGTCAGTAAAATCCGCATGTTAGCGGAGCGGGACCAACTCACAGGCCTGTGGAATCGCCGTGCTATGCATAAGTTTTTAAACAATATCCATCAACGCTGGCTGCGGGATAAAGTACCTTACAGTATGATTTTATTGGATCTTGATCATTTTAAAGATATCAACGATCAATACGGGCACGATGCGGGCGATCTCGCCCTGCTGACGGCGGCGAGACTGTTTGGGTCGGTATTGCGAGAAAATGACGCCCTATGTCGTCACGGTGGAGAGGAGTTTCTGGTGATTTTACCCGCGACTGATGCACCCGCGGCCAGAGTCGTCGCCGAGAAATTGCATCAAGTACTTAAGGACAATTCATTTATCTGGCAAGGTGTTACGATAAAAATTCATGCCAGTTTAGGTTACGCCACGATTTATCAAGGATGCCAACCTGACAAACTACTCATTCAAGCAGACCAAGCTATGTACCGCGCAAAATCTGAGGGTCGAGACCGTATTTGCCAAGCTTGCTAGGCTTTTGCAACATAACGCTGCAAAGATTAATCTCCTTTCGCAGGCCAAGCCAAAGTATCGGGCTCACGCCATGAAACTAGCGCCTCAGTGACACCTTCAGCGTCAAAATGCTCACCTTGAGTCGGCAAATCCCGATAAGCGTAATCACGCCAACCTGTCACGTCATCACCATAGCGAAAATGCAGACAATAGGCATGCAGATAACACCGATCCGCTGCCCCACCGCCGTATAAATCATCCCCTAAAATGGGTACACCTAAACTCGCCAAGGCAACTCTTAATTGATGGGTTTTACCTGAGTGGGGTTTAAGCAAATATAAACGCAACCCCTCACCAACACTCAAGGAGAAAAACTGCGTAATCGCTGGATTCTCTTTAGTCCGCAGTAACTTAAACATGCTACGACGCGACTTTGCCATGTCACCAATCACCCAGCCTTGCTTCTTCTTCGGCTTGCCTTTCGCGAGGGCGAGGTAATATTTCTGCACTTTATGAGCGGTAAACAGCTCAGTAAATTGCTTGGCGGCGACCGCGCTCTTAGCCAGAATCAACAGACCGGACGTGGGTGTATCGAGTCGATGAACAGCAAAAAGCTTAATCCCTAAATCTTGCTCAGCCTGCGCCACCACGCCTGCAGTCCCATCCTGACTGTGGAAATGCACTTTGGCTGATTTGGAAATAACAATAAAATCAGCCTCATCGGCTATGATTCGATACATGGAGTACTCGGCGTTGTAATGCGGATCATCGACTTAAAACTGAATAGTGACGACTAAGCCAGGATGATTATCCGTGAGATTAATTTTGGCATTGTGCCGTGAGAGAATCGCTTTGACCATAGATAATCCTAAACCAGTGCCCTGTAAATGCCGGCTAGGGTCGAGGCGCACTAAACGTTCGAACACTCTTTCTTTACTCTCGTCTGGAATACCAGGGCCATTATCGCGGATCTGAATTTGTGGGCCTGACTGAATAATCTCAATCCGCGCACCTTGGCCAGAATACTTCATCGCATTATCGACAAGATTATATAAGGCTTGGAATAATAAGTATTTGTCCCCAAAAACCTTATGATCTGTCAGTAGCGATAAACTCAAGGTTTGCTCGTTAGATTCAGCCACAGCATCGGCCATATCCAATAAGTCAGTACACAGTTGCGCTAGGCTTAGCTCCTGCAAATCGAGTGTCTGCTGACCTTCTTCGATACGCGTGAGCGATAACATGGCATCAAATGTCGCTAAACAATGATCGAGCTCCTCGGTCAAAATGGCGCAACCTTCGCTAATCTCATTGCTCGACTTACTCGCTAACTCTTCAATACCAATACGGATATGTGACAGTGGAGTACGTAAATCATGGGCGATATTATCGGTCGCACCACGCACTGCCATCAGGTTATTTTCGAGAATATCCAGCACATTATTAAACTGCAGCGCCAACATATCGAACTCATCCTGACGCCAACTCAAGGGTAAGCGGGTGTCATAGTGACCGCGTTCAATCTGTTCACTCAAGCGGTTGTATTGCACTAATCGACGTAAAATCGCCTTAGAAAACAGATAGCCGAGCGCTAAAGTCAACACTACGGTAAGCATGACAGCCGTCGCGGCGGCACTGATAAACTTATCAATTAACGTCGCTAAGTTATCGGTACGGGTCGCAATCAACACTGGGCCGTAGCGGGTCATCACTAGGCCGCCAGTAAGAATATGCAGCTTATCCGGGCCACCGGTTAAGATAGGAAAATCCCGCGTTTGCGGCAGCATGGGCATGCCTTCGGGCATAAAGCTCAAGGCACCGACCATATCGTAGCTATTACGCCAAGCGATCAGGGCCGTTTGTGGATCGGCGGCGCGGATTTGAGCGGCAAAACTACGGCGATCAACCGTTAGGGCAAGTTGCTGATAACGTTGGGTCTCTGACTCTAAATATTGAGTCACTTGATACTGCTGCTCGATGATCAACTGCCGATAGAGGGCAAATAGCAACGCCCCGATGATCACTATCACTAAGGTCGAAAAAACGATTGTGATGCGCCAGGCGCTGCTTTGGTAAGGCTTAATGCCTTTGTCGTAAGCGATAACCCGCTCCCCTCACGGTTTCGATAAGCTCGCCATGGCCTAACTCTTCAAATTTACGGCGTAATTTTGCGATATGCACATCGATGACGTTCGTGCGCGGATCGAAGTGATAATCCCACACTGCTTCGAACAATAAGGTGCGGCTAATAACTTGATTAGCATGTTCCATCAGATACTTAAGTAACTGGAACTCTTTTGGCTGTAGCATCAACTCCTGCCCGTCTAAAGTGACATTACGGGTCAGTAACTCCATCTTCAAACCACCAACAACGAGATCAGTTGTCACAGGCACAGATTGCCCACGGTGCATCAGTTTTTCAGCGCGAACTAATAACTCGGAGAAAGCAAACGGCTTAGTCATATAGTCGTCGCCACCTGCCCGCAAGCCTTTTACTCGCTCATCGACGTGCGCTAAAGCGGATAAAATCAGCACTGGTGTTTGATTACCCGTAGCCCTTAAGGCGGCCAGCAATTTTAAGCCATCGAGTTGAGGTAACATGCGGTCGAGGATCACGAGATCGTACTGACTACTCGTCGCAAGTGACAGGCCTTGATGGCCATCGCTCGCCGTTTCGATATTGTGGCCCTGCTCAAGAAATCCTTTGACGATGTAATCAATCGTCGTCGCATCATCTTCAACTAAAAGTATTTTCATCTGTATGTTGCGCTCCTCAATCTTAAGCACTCGTGTGAGCACTCGATTGACTTAGATATTTCAATCCCACTTGAGTAAAGGTAACGGTCGTAAATTTTCGACATCAAAGGCCAACTTAAACTTACCCGTATCGTCTAACAGCTTAAGTTCTAAGTAACTGATACCTAAGTCGTGGTCTAACTTTGCTTCGGTTAAGAAGGCTTTATGATCTTTAGTGGCCTTAATGATTAGACCTGAAAAGGTTTGATCTTTTGCCGCGATCATACGCGTTGCCTCAACCTCACCCAGATCATCGGCGCTTACTTTACTCGCCTTTTGTTTCAGTAACTTACCATCACGGGCACGATATTCAAACCGCGTTATAGAGTTTGCTAAAGGATTAATCAACTCAAATTGATAGACTAATTCACCCTCTTGCTCTTCCATATGAAATTCGGCAATCACACCGGAGAACCCTTTTTCAATCTGCTGCATAACGCTCAACGGCGGTACATAGTCTCCACCCGCAAACATCGAATACATGCTCTGAGCCGCCGTTGCGACACCAGATACCAACATGAATCCTAGCAACCATAGTCTCATGGCCCCTCCATATAAATCAGCTAAGTTTGTATCTTATGAGACAATCAGTTAGAAGTCGATGGACCTATTGCGCCTGTATGCAATTCCAAGCTAATCCCTCACAATTTACCACTGGATATAGCATCACACTGTGTCAGCGTTAACTCTGGTTCGGCCATCAATTGATCTGAAATCCAACGTCAACAGAACCTAAATCGCTGATAAGCCAAACACTCAATCATTTTGTGGCTAATGTGCTAAGTCTACCTAATACCAACTTAAACGCCGATGGAAACAAGATTAAGCTTTGATCATCTGGGGATTTTTAAACATGACATTTTCAGTGATAACCCTCAATTTCGCCATTTAGAATCAAGAGGATTGAATTTTAGCGGGTATTTTAGTCTATCTGTGTCATTAAAAAGTGGGATTGGCAAATAAATCGCCCTCGACTAAAGTCAGATAACTTAGCATCAGGTAACGGTATTTTTAAATCGGAGCGAAAATGAAACCAGTCATGCGATGGATAAGCTTAAGCTTGTTATTAATAGCAGCATTAAGCGCTTATGCCTATGGCAGCGCCACCAGTGCATTGGTGTTCATCATCTTAGGCATGCTATTGGAAGGGACATTTTGGATTGGATTACTCGGTATAAAACGTTATTAAATTACGATATCACGCTATTCCAAAATATGAATTTGTTCGGATTTGAGTGCCACCGTAGTTTGCATCCCCTTAGTAAGAGCAAGCTTTTGGGCAAAATGCAGCGAGACTTCAGTGTTAAGTTGTAACGGAGTGCCAGTGACGTAGCAGATAAGCCGAACAGATTCGCCCATCACCAGCATAGCGTCGATCGTGACATCTAATTTATTAAAACTGCGGCATAAACGCCCTTTGGATATCGAATTAAAACGAATACCTTGATTGGGGATAACCCAACGGACTCGACTTCCCACAGGGCGATCTTTGCCATAGTCGCAGGCAATTAGCTGCTCACCAAATTTAAGCCAAGTGAGATTTTTAGTGCTGTCTTGAAATACCACTTCACCATCAAAAATATTTCTTAGCCCCATCTGCCTAGCCACAGCTTCATTTCGTGGCCGCGATAACACCTCGAAAGGTGCACCTTGCTGTAGCATCTTGCCTTGGCTGATCAAAATCATCGAATCAGCCAGCAGTAAGGCTTCATTTAAGTCGTGGGTGACCATTATCACTGGGCAAAGTAACTGCTCTTTGAGGCGCGCAAGTTCAAGGTATAAACGCTCGCGAGTTTCCCTGTCCACCGCAGAAAAAGGCTCATCCAGCAACAAAACCGACGGTTCGCGGGCAAGCGCTCTGGCAAGCGCAACGCGCTGGCGCTGGCCGCCCGATAAATGCGCCGGTAATCTATCGGGTAATCCCTGTAGATTGACCCGTTCGAGCCAATCTTTCGCGCGCGGTATGCGCTCAGCCTTGGGAATATGATCAAGCCCAGCAACCACATTCTCTAGGGCGGTAAGGTTAGGAAATAGTCCAAAATGCTGTGGCATATAACCGATATGGCGTTGCTGCGGGCTTAAGGCGATGCGCGCTTTATCATCAAACCAAGGTCGATCGCCAAAGTGGATTTGTCCCGTATCGGGATGATTCAACCCAGCGATCATCCGTAGCAGCGTGGTTTTTCCACCGCCAGACGGCCCTACCACAGCAAGTACTTCACCCGCTTTACAGCGAAAATCGGCGTTGAGTTTAATGTGTTTATGATTTTGGATCTGACACTGCAGATCAGCGATGATTTGCGCCACGCTGACCTCCTAAACGCCGCGATAGACTGGTTGTTAGTGCTAACGCCGTCACGGCAAACAGCAATAAGACTAATGACATAGTGCCAGCAGCATTAAAATCGAATGATTGCACACTGTCATAAATTGCAATCGAAATCGTCTTAGTCTCGCCAGCAATATTGCCGCCCATCATCAGCACAACGCCAAACTCCCCAAGCACATGGGAGAAGCACAGAACTAATGCCGTTAGCACACCCGGCCACACCATAGGCAATTCAATTTTAAGTAGAATTTTAAGTCGACTCATGCCGCAACAAGCGGCTGCGTCGCGAACATCATTAGGTACAGTTTCAAAGGCGCGTTGTATCGGCTGCACTGCGAAAGGAATATTAACTAAAACGGAGGCGATAACCAGACCAGAAAAGTGAAACACGAGTTGCTGACCCATGACTTGCTCAATCCATTGTCCGAGCCAACTTTGACTGCCAAGCCCCACCAGCAAGTAATAACCAATCACAGTTGGCGGCAATACTAAGGGCACCATGATCAGCGCCTCGACCCAAGATTTGCCGACAAATTGACGATAGGCTAATGCCCGTCCAGCCAAAATAGCTAAAGGAATCAACACTAAAACTGTGATGCCACTCAGCTTGACCGATAACCAAAGTGCCTGCCAATCCATCATGGTTGCTCTGGCAATGAAAAACCATAATCGGCCAAAACACGACGAGCACTATCGGCTCTTAAATAATCGTAAAAATGCTGAGCTGTTTCACCCGCCTTGGCCATTAATGCCATACGCTGAAACAGTGGACTATGCATTTTTGCTGGCACTATGGCGTAATCACAATGTTTGGCAAAAGTAGGAGACATAGCTAAAGAGAGCGCAATAATCCCGCCCTGGGTTGAACCACTAATCGCAAACTGCCCTGCTTGGGACACATTTTCCCCGAGGATCAATTTAGGTTGAATCGCATCCCACAACTGCACAAACTGCAATGCTTCTTTGGCCTTTTCGCCATAGGGAGCGTGATCAGGATTAGCAATAGCAAAACGGGTAATTTTTCCTGCAGCGAGTGCGTCGGCTAACCCCTTAAGTTCAGGATCAACGGACAAACGACCTGTTTTAGGTACAACAATAGCGAGTTGCCCTTGGGCATAAAGAACGCCGGCATCGCGGGCAACGCCAGCACTATGCAATTGCTGAATATATTTTTCATCCGCAGATAAAAATAATTCATAGGGCGCACCGTTTTGGATTTGAGTAGCAAAATTGCCCGATGACCCATAGGATATTTTTACTTTTAGCCCAGTTTCATTGGTAAATTTTTGGCTAATATCATCGAGGGCAAAACGTAAATCTGAGGCAGCGGCAATTGCGGGAATCGCTGTATTATCCGCCGCTCGACTGCTAGATGGCGCGACCGCCAAGCACCAGAGTAATGCAAAAACACAGGTATGGAAGAAACGGGTCAAACTCTGCATTGGGTCACCTTAGTGCAATATTCGCGCGGGACTTAAACTGGCAAGCTGCGTTGCGACTACGAGTATCTTTGCCACGCGACTAGTCTTTGTGTTGCCATAGCTTAGCCGCTTGTTCATCGGCATCTTTCGCTTCAACCCAACTTTTACCTTGCTCGCCCGCTTCTAATTTCCAGAATGGCGCTTTGGTTTTTAAAAAGTCGATTAAGAATTCACAAGCAGCAAAAGCGGCCTTGCGATGGGCGCTGGTTACGCCGATAAACACAATCTGCTCACCCAGAGCCATAGTACCGACACGGTGAATAACCGTCACTTTATTGAGCGGCCAACGGCTACGCGCCTCGGCAACGATTTGTTCTAGTACGGCTTCGGTCATGCCAGGATAGTGCTCTAAGGTTAGGTCTGTCACCGCGGCACCATCGTTAAAATCACGCACTTTGCCGACAAAAGTGACTACGGCACCATCGCTATCATCTTGAGCTAGCAGGCGATATTCGTCAGAAACACTAAAATCGACCTCTTGCACTCGAACTGCGGGTAATAAACGCATATTAACCTCCTGTAACCGGTGGGAAAAAGGCGACTTCATCACCATCGTTTACAGGTGTATCCCATTGGCTAATGGTCTGATTTACCGCCACCAGCAATTTGTCAGAGGTTAATACTTTAGCCCATTTGTCGTCGGTTGCCGCCAGCGTTACCCGTAATGCTTCGGCAGTTTGTGTCTGCTCGCTCGCCTCTAGGCTTAATTTAGCTGTGCCCAACAATTCTCGAACTTGAGCAAAAAACAACACGTTAATCATAGTCTTCTCTCGTTTTTGATACGCTAAACCTTAAAATGTCCCGACTTGCCGCCACGCTTTTCCAACAGACGGACTTGGGAGATAACCATATCTTTTTGCACAGCCTTGCACATGTCATAGATAGTTAACGCCGCCACTGAAGCTGCAGTTAACGCTTCCATTTCTACGCCCGTTTTGCCGGATAACTTGCACAGGCTAGTAATACGCACGCGGTTATGTTCAGGTTGTGCCTCTAAATCGACTTCAACTTTCGTTAGCATCAGCGGATGGCAGAGAGGGATAAGATCTGAGGTTTTTTTCGCAGCTTGAATGCCCGCAATACGCGCGGTCGCAAACACATCACCCTTGTGGTGGCTACCACTCATGATCATCTCGAGTGTCGTGCTCGCCATCTCGATAAAAGCTTCTGCACGGGCTTCGCGCTCGGTAACGGCTTTTTCAGTTACATCGACCATATGGGCATTGCCATCGGCATTAATATGGGTAAATACATTGCTCATTGGAGCGATCCTTTAATTGAGGTCAAAACAGGGTACAAGGGAAATTGAACTTATACTCGCGCTAAATTGGCTATGGCAACAGACCTAAAACTAGGTCTAGCCGCCAATAGAGGCAAGATGCTGAGTGACACCTGTGATGCCTTGATGCAAGTAATGGGTTTCTTTCTTCTGGGCTAATTGACCGTGCAGACGCTCCATTAATTCCGCTTGCTGGTTAGAATGCTGTAGCAGATCACGTAAATCGACACCGGATTCCGTAAAGAGGCACAAGTGCAATTTACCCTTAGCAGATACCCGTAAACGGTTACAGGTAGCACAAAAATTATTGGCATAGGGCATGATCAAGCCGATACGGCCCTGATAATCGCTGCGGCTGAAATTTTGGGCTGGACCATCGGAGGCACTTGGCGTATCTAATTGCCAGCCATCTGCCAGTAACTGTGCTTTGATGTCGGCGCCCGCTAGGTGATGGGCTTCAAAATACTCACGACCAAGACCCGTTTCCATCAGCTCGATAAAACGCAGGTCGATTGGCGTGTGTTTAATCCAGTGTAAAAAACGTGGCAAATCTTTATCGTTTAAACCTTTAAGCAGTACGGCGTTGATTTTTACTCGCTCGAAACCTGCTGACAAGGCGGCATCAATCCCCCGCATCACTTCGTCAAACTTATTTTCGCCGGTGATCTGGTAAAACATTTTGGGATCTAAACTATCCACGGACACATTGATACGACGCAAGCCAGCATCGAACCATTCTTTGGCATGCTTTTCGAGTCGATATCCATTAGTGGTCGTCGCAATAGTATGAATGCGCGGGTTATCAGCGACGACACGAATGATGTCGGTAAAGTCTTTACGCAGGGTAGGTTCACCGCCTGTAATGCGGATTTTTTGGGTGCCGACTTGGCTAAATGCGGAGACTAAGTTTTCTATCTCATTGAGAGATAAGAATTTTGGTTTACCTTCAGGATGATAACCATCAGGGAGGCAGTAACTGCATTTGAAGTTACAAACGTCAGTGACTGACATCCGTAAATAGTGAAATTTTCGACCAAAGCTGTCTTGTAATTGAGACATGATCACCTTTCCAAGTGTGGGAGGTGAGAGCATTTCTTATCCCACCCCGGTGGCATTATTACCACGGCTACACCTCCATATCTTTCGACTTAGGCAGGCAAGCTCGGAGAACCGTCGTCGGTGATTATAGGCCGAAAGTACTCACTAGCTATACCCCTAAACAGGTATTTATTAACCTAGATCACGCTAGCGTGAATAATCTGTGACAGTCCTCACCTAAAGATTTGTATTGAATTAGACTAAACAGCAGCTTAATCCACTGTGACCTTATCTTATTTTCAGGTAAGGTGGTGCAAGCAATAAAACGCCCGTTTACAAACTACAACACTCGATAAAAATCGGGGAAACGTGAAGGAAGAGGTGAACTGATGGAACGCGAATCAATGGAATTCGATGTTGTTATCGTCGGTGCTGGTCCAGCTGGCTTGGCCACGGCATGTCGATTAATGCAAATATCACAGGATTCAGGTAAAGAAATTACCGTCTGTGTGGTAGAAAAAGGCTCAGAAGTGGGCGCGCATATTCTGTCAGGCGCAGTGTTCGAGACAAAAGTGCTAGACGAGCTATTCAGCGACTGGCGCGAAAAAGATGCCCCAATAAAAACCGCTGTCACCCACGACGAAATCTACCTACTCAGCTCAGCCACCGACGGCCGAGTCATGCCTAATGCTTTTGTGCCAAAAACCATGCACAACGACGGCAATTTTATTATCAGCGTCGGTAATCTGTCTCGCTGGCTTGCCAATCGCGCAGAAGAACTCGGTGTCGAAATATTCCCCGGCTTTGCCGCCAGTGAACTACTATTTAACGCCGATAACAGCGTTAAAGGTATTTTGATTGGCGATATGGGAGTGGGTGCCGATGGCGAACCCAAAGACAGCTTTATGCCAGGCATGGAGTTGCACGCTAAATATACCGTTTTCTCCGAGGGTTGCCGCGGCCACTTAGGCAAGCAACTTATCGAAAAATACCATTTAGATAATGGTAAAACACCACAGCATTACGGTTTAGGCTTCAAAGAAATTTGGAAAGTCCCCGCCGAACAACACGAACAAGGCAAAGTCGTTCACACTGGTGGCTGGCCATTAACCGAGGGCGCATCGGGTGGCGGCTTCCTTTATCACATGGAAGATAACCAAATTGCGGTCGGCCTTATTATTGATTTGAACTACAAAAATCCGCATCTGAGCCCATTTGACGAATTCCAGCGCTATAAAACCCACCCTGTGATTGCTAAGTATTTAACGGGTGGCGAACGCCTTAGTTATGGCGCACGCGCGATTACTAAAGGCGGCTTAAACTCGCTACCTAAGATGAGTTTTCCTGGCGGTCTTATCATAGGCTGCAACGCGGGTACGTTGAACTTTGCTAAAATCAAAGGCACTCACACTGCGATGAAGAGCGGGATTGTTGCAGCAGAAACCTTAGGTAAAGCCATGATGGCAGGGGTTGAAGGCGGTAAAGATCTCGACTGTTACCAAACCCACCTTGAAGAAAGCTGGCTATACGAAGAATTGCATAAATCCCGCAACTTTGGTCCAGCGATGCACAAATTTGGTACCTATTTAGGCGGCGCATTCAACTATATAGATCAAAACTGGTTTGGCGGAAAGTTCCCTATCACACTGCGTGATGAGCACCCAGACTATGCGCAAATGGCACCTGTGAGCGCTTACAGCAAGATTGATTATCCAAAACCCGATGGCAAGCTTAGCTTCGATAAACTGTCCTCAGTGTATCTGTCGAGCACTTATCATGAGGAAGATCAGCCCTGCCATTTACGTCTCAAGGACAGCAGCATTCCACTGGGCATTAACTTGACTCAGTTTAATGAGCCAGCACAGCGTTATTGCCCAGCCGGCGTGTATGAAATCGTCGAAGAGGCGGGTCAGCCCAAATTTGTGATCAATGCGCAAAACTGCATTCACTGCAAAACCTGCGACATTAAAGATCCTAGCCAAAACATTACTTGGGTTACGCCAGAAGGCGGTGGTGGTCCTAACTACCCCAATATGTAACTTGTCACCAATAAATGTTAATAGCGGCGCTCAATGGAGCGCCTTTTTTTCACCTTTGAAACAAACATCTCACTTTTTTGCTTGCCCTTATCTACGACATTGGCCACAATTGCCACACATAAAAGAGTTCGTTTTCAATCATCATCCCATTTCCATCTATACTCTACATAATTAGATCTACTGCAAGACCAACGGGTTAGGCCAAATAAATGTTTTATACGCTGTTTTATTCGGCATTCGGCCTAGACTAAGGTTAACTTTTCACATTCCTGTCCGATAATCTTTTACCGTACAAGAGTGCGTTGACCGATAACTCAAAATAGTCCAACACAGGCATATTGATATTTATGATATTTAATAACCTCACCATTAAGCAGAAAATTCTGTTAACAGTGACATTTGCAGTACTGTTGTCGACCATACTCGTCGGCGTATTAAGCCAACGTAGCGCTAAAAATGTCGTACAACAAAGGATGTTAGGCTCGGAATTACCGAGCTTAATGATGCAAATTCGCAATAAGATCGATCTCGACATTTCCACTTTGATGAATGCTGCAGAGCAATTGGCCAGTAGCCGCATGTTACTGCAATGGCTCGAAGACGGTAGACCGCAGGCCCAAGAACCCCAAGTCGTAGCCCAACTCAAAGACATCACTCGTCAGTATAAGCTAGCGCAAGCTTCCTACGCTGATAGACAAACTGCCGCCTACTACACTCAGGATGGTTTTCTGCGCGTGCTCACTCCTGCGCAGGATGGCTGGTTTTTTGGTTACCGAGACAGTGGCCAAGAACGTATGTTGAACGTATTTACTGAGGCCAACGGCGAAGTCAAACTCTTCATTAACTACCAACAACCCAATGGTCGCGGCTTAGTCGGGCTCGCTAAATCACTCGATGACATGGTGCGTTTGCTGAGCTCGTTTAAGATTGAAGAAACTGGTTTAGTCTACTTAGTAGATGCTAAAGGTGAGGTAAAACTCCACCCAGATACGAGCCAAATTGGTAAGAGCAGCCTAAGCAACTTATACAAGGATGCGAGTTCAAGCTCATTATTAAACCGCAGTGATTTCAATCTGATCAATACCAAAATCAATGGCGAAAACATGCTGGTTGCCAGTAGTTATATCGCATCTATGGATTGGTACTTAGTCGCACAGGTGCCAGAGGCCGAAGTGTTCGCACTATTAACCGAAGCGGCTTATCAGATCTTAATCTGGACGCTGATAATTGCAGCGGGCTTTATTGTACTCGCCATCGTGGTGGCAGGTTCTGTGAGTCGTCCTATTGCCCAAGTTGCCGCCATGTTCCACGACATAGGCGAAGGTGAAGGTGACTTACGCCAACGTCTACCAGTCAATGGTGAAGATGAAATTGCACAGCTCGCTAAAGGATTTAACAGCTTTATCAGTAAGATACAGGAATCTGTCATCGAAGTTGCACAAACCAGCAAACAGCTCGGTTTCTCGGCTAAGGATGTGTCGAATCAGGCACAGCAAACCTTAGAAGACAGCCACGAGCAGAAAGATCGCACTATGATGGTGGTAACGGCCATTAATGAAATGGGTGCGACGGTTAATGAAATTGCCAGTAATGCCGCCCAAGCTGCGGTTGCCGCCAGAGATGCAGATACTGAAGCCAGCAGCGGCCAAGTTGTGGTAACCCGTGCCCGCGATACCATTAACCAATTGTCGAAAGACGTTGGCCAAGTGGGTGAAGTGATTGAGTCCCTCGCGACCCACACTAAATCCATCGGTGGTATTTTAGATGTGATCCGCGCTATCTCTGAGCAGACTAACTTGTTAGCCCTCAACGCGGCCATTGAAGCAGCACGTGCCGGCGAAGCTGGACGCGGATTTGCTGTCGTGGCCGATGAAGTGCGTAACTTAGCCTCACGCACAGCAGCATCGACCAATGAAGTGCAAGGCATGATCGACAAGCTGCAATCGGAAGCCAGCCGCGCGGTTAATGCGATGGCCCAGAGTCGTACCCGCTCCCACGAAGGCGTTGTGGCCGTCGATGAAGCCAGCAAATCGTTAATTGGCATTAGCGATCGCATTGGTCTTATCAGCGACATGAACATTCAAGTTGCTGCGGCAACGGAAGAACAATCCACAGTGGTGGAGGACATCAACCGTAACGTCACTGAAATCAATGACATTACTCAACGTACTGCCAATACTGCACAAGCGGCGGCACAGGCGAGTTTAGCCTTGAATCAACTGTCACACCGCTTAGATACCTTAGTGGCCAAGTTTAAGGTGTAAAACCTTAAAACTTACGCCATAAAAAACGCCTTAGATGTTTCCATCTAAGGCGTTTTTCTTTAACTCGCAGAGGTAATTAATCCATAGCAATAAATTTAATCGTTAATGGATAGCGATACACTTTACCTTCGCTGGCCTTAATAATCGCCAGCACAGTGCACACCAAATCGAATATGCCGAGTATGGCTAAAAAGATGAAACCAATGCCGACCAAAGCTAATACGCCACTGATAATCACATAAATCAACAGGCTCAATTTAAAGTTCAAACAACTACGGCCACATTGATCGACAAATGCGGACTCTTCACGCTTCATCAGCCAAATGATCAAAGGACCAAGAATAGAGCCCAACGGCACTAAGTATCCAATAAAACTTGAGGCGTATACCAGTAAGCCAAAATCTTTATCACTTTTTGTAACGGGTTCAATCATAGGTCATCCCTGTTTTATCATTTTGAATATAAAGCCTTATTTTCCACTCGGCCCATATAAACGCATTTGCCAATCTTCTACTGTCTGTAATGCTAGGCGGCGTTGTAGGCTATTAACCCAACTCAGCGCTAATCCCTCGCAGGAAGCTAAACGATCATAGGCACTGGCATTAAACGTTGGCGAGAAATAGAGTGACATGGCCTCGGCAACACTGATATCAGTACGACGCTCAACTAATTCAATCCTATCGTTTAACTGAATAATCCCTGGGGTTAAGATTCTATAAAACCAACCACATAATTGGCTTTGCTGCATAGCGAGGGCGAATTCTCTGTGACCAAATTGCAGATTCAATTTAAAACAAGGTGAGCGCGGCTGAGTCACTTGCACTTTTACTGCGCCAATTTGCAAGATATCGCCAATATTGACTTGAGTTTCGTTCAGTCCAACTGTGCTAATGTTCTCTCCCATGCTGGGCGCATCTTCGAGCTGGGTGATTAAGTCCCAACGACGATATTGGCCGTAGTGCTCGCGGGGGAAATGATGTAGGACGCGATCAAGGCCGCCATGGTGTTTTGGATCGGCCTGCGCGTCCCCTTCAACATGGTCGATATGCACTAACAGTTGTTGAGCCGCTTGCTTACCATCAATCCCCGTAGCAACACCGGACATTTCTTGAAGATGAGTTCCTAAGTACAATCCAGACAATTTATTAATCAACAACTTTGACATCTGCAACTCCAAATCAATGACCTATCGCGCATTACTGTCAGAGTGTAAACCGCGATACGCCAATAACACAATCAACCCGCGCCATAACCCACAAAGGTAGGCTAAACATTGCTGCCAAGAAGAACCGAGTAGAGTCTATGAATGATTTAACACCACTTGATTTCGGCCCGCTTCTTTTGCCTGATACAAGGCCAGATCGGCACGTTTGATAAGGTCCTCTGCGGGCTCTTGCACTTGATGCTCAGCAACACCAATACTGGCAGTAATAGAAATATGCAATCCATTCACTTTAATTTCCCGCTGGGAAATGAGGTCACGGATCTGTTCTGCCAGTTCTGCCGCTCGGGATAAATCCATCTCAGGGAGTAAAATTAAAAACTCCTCACCGCCCCAGCGACATAAAATATCCTGTTGTTGTAGTAAACCACGCAGCATATTAGTCATGGTTTTTAATACTAAGTCACCAATCCCATGCCCATAACTGTCGTTCACTTTTTTAAAGTGGTCGATATCCAGCAAGAGTATTGAAATCGGCGATTGTGTCAGCTTCGCTTTATCTAACGCCTGCCTAAAGTACTCATCAAACACCTGACGGTTGGCGGCGCCAGTGAGCTTATCGGTAGACGCCATAATTTCTAGTTTGCGCTGATAACGACCTAAGGTCATGTTTGAGATGAATAAAATACCTAGAGTCACCATTAGGCTTAACGCCAAATTACCCCAAAACGTATTTAACAGTTCCCGCTCTTGTGGCGCATCCTCCTGCTCAACAATCAAATACCACTTAAACTCAGGAACTAAGCGACTATTGAGATAAACCGTTTTCCCGTTTTTCTGATAGCTGAAGGCGGCACTTGGGCTGGTTAAAATACGCGTAGCCAAATTATCAAGCCCTACGTTCGTTTGCAGCGAATCCGTACCGTCATATTGATCGCCATGCAAAGTGACATTACCTTGCCGATCCGTAAAGAACACTCGGCGGTTATAACGCTTTTGATATAACTCAATTAAGGCTTTAACCTTTTCAACCGCCAACCCAACACCGGTAACACCAATAAATTTTCCTTCAAAATCAAAAACTTTATAATTCACAAATACGGTTGTTTTACTGCGGTCCGCCGTATCGGCATCAATATTGACCTCATAATGCTCAGATTCAGGTAAAGAACGCACTCGAAAATACCAAGCATCGTCAGGCTCTACATCTTGGATTTGTTTTAAAATGCCCGTGGAATGGTAATAATTTCGACTTTTCTTAGACACAAAAAAGCTCGTGACAGTACCGTATTTTTCTTGGATTTCCTTAAGGTAACGAATGAGTTTTTCGGGCTCTTGCTCATGACTTAAGGTCCAATCCCGAACAAAGGTATCCTGCGCCATCAAGGATGAAATAAAGATGGGTCGTAACAAATCCTGTTGAATTTCTGAATAAATATTATCACTTGTGAGCGGTAAGGTATTGCTCTCTATTTGTTGGCTCAGTGAATCATGGGCCACTTTGTAACTGATACCGCTGGTCACTAAAAAGGCGACCAAAAGCAAAACAGACAGAAGCCAAATAAATTTATTTTTATCATTCCAAGCGTTATTGCCCATTCTCAACTCCAAAGACTACAGAACACCTTGAGTGGCTTATTATTTTAATTTAACGATAACTATTTTAGTTGAATAAATGTTAACGCAATTGTGCCATGGCCGCACAAGATTTCTGTCGTATTGGCGTTCTACGATGGAATAACTTTATTTTGAGCAAAAAAATGCCTCGTTGGGGAAACGAGGCAAAAAACATACTAACCAATAAATGGGAGAAAAGTACAAGAAAACGTTAAGGGACAAGCTATGCGCCACAAGACATACTCTAGCAAGGACGTATGACAAAAAGATGACTCAAACTGGTCGCCCGCAGATTTTCATGCGATTTGCTTCGCCTCTAAATACTGTTTTAGTGCCTCACCCGGAATAGAACTATCAGTTGCCACCGCAAATGCCGCCCAAATCGCCCCTTCTGCCATGGCCTCATTAATCGACTGGCCGATGCAGAGACTGTGGATCAACCCTGCCGCATAGGCATCACCCGCGCCTGTGGTATCAACAACTGTGGCAGGGATAGCAGCAACATGCTGCACTTGATCATGCGTGTAAACCTTAGCCCCATTGATACCATCGGTGACAATAAAGTAACGCAGACAATCGCCACCAATGCTTTTGCCATATTCCCAAGATGCGCCATCACAACGCCCCTGAATATCACTCATGGAGGCCAATAAAATATGACAAGGTCTCTGTCTGTCGTCCTTGGCTAATTGCGCGACCACAAGACAATGTTCTAAAGCTGTTTTTGCCCAGCTGACAGAGCCTTCAGCGGAAGTATTAAAATACAACGCGTCCCATGGCTGCCATTTCGGCGGTACAGATAATTCAAATATGGGTCTTTGTGGCCGAATAATGGTGCGCTCGCCGTCTGGCGTCATTACAAGCAGCATTTCGCATGTATTGCCGGTGCGGCGCTGCACTAAGCGACAATCGAGCCCTTGCGTACTGGCTTCTGCAATGAGCCAATCCCCCATGTCATCACGGCCCACTTGACTCACCAGCGCGACGCTATGCCCTGCCCAGACTAAACCTAATCCGGTATTTGCCCCACCGCCGCCGAGCCTTTGGCCGCCATCTTGATAATGGAAACGTCCACCTGTTTTTAAAGGTTTATCAAGCAGTAAGATCCGATCACAGTTGAGATTGGCAACTAACAGAATATTAGCCATTACACGGCTCCAAAGGGCAAAAAAGCATCAAGGCCAGAAGATAAAAACAAAGAAATATCAATCTAGAGCAAAATGCTCACAGGCACAATCCAATCATCAAGATAGAAACATTATAAGGATATGGCAGCGCCTTGATGTAAGCATTTGTCCCGAAGAAGACGAGGAAAACAGTTATACACCCATACGGTATAACATAGATGTTAACTCTAACACTTTGTTTAAAATAGATTTATAGAAAAGATAACGTCTCAGGACAAAATGAAGCGTAACCATTTTGAAGCCGACTCGATTAATTATCAGTAGACATAGTTAAAATGCATGCTGGATACATATATTAAATTTATGAATGGAATCAAACGCTATGCTAATGGAAATATGGGATACCGCCGAAGAAAAATCTGAGCAGCTACGCCGTTATCAGCTCTGTATAGATGAATTTAATGAATTGAATTTTCACGATGTTTATATTGCAGAAATCAAACAAGAATACCAACAACTTGCTGAACAAGTAAAAGTGCAGTCAACCTCGGATCCCGAGCGCTAACTGCACTTTGCCATCTAGTTACTCACGATAAACCTTCAATTACTTTATTGGCGTCAATGGTGATAAAGACGCAAATTGTACTGTTAATGTCCAATCTGTAATGACCATATCTGAAGGCTGCCAACTATCATCAACCCACTCATAAACCAAGCCAGGGTTTTCCTCTGCGTTGACTAACAAACGCCGTCCATCTTGCAACACAAGCGTATAATCGAGCCCCTGCGCATCGACACTTTCAATGTCCCCCAAGACATTGTGCTTAATGGCCGAAATAGTTCCGGTTGCCTTAACGGCATCGTTTTCCTTTGCACCGCTGTAAAACTTTAACGCCTCGTTTGCGGCAGTCTTGTGAAAAACAAACTCCTCAGTCACACCCACTACGATCGACGGATCAAGCTCATACCAGGCGGGTATCCATAATGCGTTAATTGTCATCCCGTTATATCCTGCATAATAATTTTACGGACGGGATCATTCTGCCTTAACCCCGACAGAGAAAATACTCTTCAGGGATAAAATAATTTTAATCCCTGTAAGGGATAGCATCACTAAATTGAGCGCATCACTTTCTTTGTAAGATAATCCCAAACCAAAGGGTCATACCTGAGATGCTTTAAGCTCCAGCACTGATGTTGGACTCAATTGGTCTTTCTGTTAGTTTGTAAAACACTTTGCCTGAAACCGACACATTAAGCTGACAAAGTGATCCTGAGCTCAGTAATCGCGTATAGAGTCACACACGATAGATTAATCTTCCCATGCTTGCACCGCAGGCCGATAAATACGGAGTTTACTTGTCTATGGATAAGCCCATAACGCAACCCCCTCAAACCCTTAAGCTCATTGGTGAAACTGAGGCCGGAAAGCGTCAAGAGCTTAAGCAATACTTTAATCAGACATGGGCTTTATACGAGTCTCTGTATGATTTGATCCAAGAAGATAGCGCCTATTACCTCAAAGCCGAGCCGCTGCGCCATCCGTTAATCTTTTACTTTGGCCATACGGCCACTTTCTATATCAACAAACTCAAACTCGGTAAATTTCTCGATGAACGAGTAAACGACAACTTCGAATCCATGTTCGCCATTGGTGTCGATGAGATGTCTTGGGATGATTTGAACGAACAACATTATCCGTGGCCAGATGTGGCAGAAGTGCGAAGCTATCGCCAGCAAGTTAACGCCGTCGTCAATCGCGTTATTGATGAAATGCCCCTGACGTTACCTATCACTCAAAATAGCCCAGCCTGGATCATTTTGATGGGCATTGAGCATGAACGTATTCATTTAGAAACCTCATCGGTGATCATACGCCAACTGCCGCTGGAATATGTCGCACCCAACCACCTCTGGCCTACGTGCCAAGACACCGCCCCTGCCGAGACCAACAGTCTATTGGCTGTAAAAGGGCAAAAAGTGACCTTAGGTAAAACCGAGCAAGACCAAACCTACGGCTGGGACAACGAATACGGCCATAAAATTTTTAACGTTAACGACTTTAAAGCGGCTAAATTCTTAGTATCAAATCAAGAGTATCTCGAATTCGTTGAGGCTGGCGGCTATCGCTCACCCCAATTTTGGAATGAAGAAGGCCAAGCTTGGCTTGCCTATACCCAAGCACAAATGCCGCGTTTTTGGCGCTTAAGACAAGATAAATGGTGGCAACGTAATTTAGCGGAAGAAATTCCGCTGCCATTAAACTGGCCTGTTGAAGTGAATCAGCTCGAAGCTAAAGCCTTCTGTAATTGGAAAGCCGAACAAAAGCAAAGCAATATACGTCTATTAACTGAAGCTGAGTGGTACATCTTACGCGAGAATGTGCCCGCCGATGCGCCCGATTGGCATGAAGTGCCGGGCAATATTGCTTTGGCTTATTACGCCTCTTCTTGCCCAGTGAATCGCTTCGAACATAATGGCTTTTTCGATATTGTCGGTAATGTTTGGCAATGGACAGAAACCGCAATCGACGGTTTTGACGGCTTCGCCGTACACCCACTTTACGATGATTTCTCCACCCCAACCTTCGATGGCAAACATAATCTCATCAAAGGCGGCTCGTGGATCTCTACGGGTAATGAGGCAATTGCTTCATCACGCTATGCGTTTCGTCGACATTTCTATCAACACGCGGGCTTTCGCTATGTGGAATCCACCCAAAATCCAGCTCAAATGGCCGAGGTCAATGTGTACGAAACGGATGAACTGATTTCCCAATACCTTGAATTCCACTATGGCGCCGAATATTTCGGGGTGGCTAACTTCTGCGTCAATGGTGTGCAGCAAGCGCTCAGTGAAATTCAGCTTAGCCATACCACCAAAGCCCTCGATATCGGCTGCTCCGTTGGTCGCGCGAGTTTCGAACTGGCAAAAGTGTTTGATCATGTTGATGGTATCGACTTCTCGGCGCGCTTTATTCAACAGGCCTATGCGCTGACAGAACAAGGTGAAAAACGTTACACCATACGTACCGAAGGCGACTTACAGGAATTTAAGAGTGCGAGTCTCGCGAAACTGGGATATGAGCTTGAGGTTAAAAAGGTCAACTTTATGCAAGGTGATGCCTGTAATTTAAAGCCCATCTACACAGGTTATGACTTGGTTTATGCCTCAAACCTTATCGACAGGTTGAACGATCCTAAGCACTTTTTAACCAGTATTGCCCAGCGGATTAATCACGGTGGATACCTTGTCATTGCCTCGCCATACACTTGGCTTGAAGATTATACGCCCAAGGATAAATGGTTAGGTGGCGTTAAAGTCAAAGGGGAGAACTTCACCACCTTAGATGGCTTGACCGAAACCTTAATTGGACAATTTGAGCTGGTCGCAGTGAAGGAAATCCCCTTCGTGATCCGCGAGACTAAACGTAAATTCCAACACTCCATTTCGGAAATGACAATTTGGCGTAAGCGTTCATAATTCTTTATTAGATAACTTAAAAGGTAAAAAATATCCGCCAGAGCTCCATTTCTGGCGGATATACAACATCGAGCTCAGTCACATTTACAGCACCAACTAAGGTGAGAACACTGTAAATGCAGCGAAAAATACCTACACCTTAAACTGTGCCGTTGTTAAACCAAGCTGATTTGCTAACCCCAACAGACTCCGCGTACTCGCTGCCACTTGGCTGATAGCCGCACTATTTTCCTCCGCCGCCACGCTTAAGCCAGCAATCCCCTGCGCAATTGTCGCTGAAACCGTTGTTTGTTCTTCCGCAGCGGTTGCGGTTTGAATCATTAATGCCTTTAAGGTTTCTAAGCGCAAAGCAATATCATCCACAGCCGCTTGCATTCCATCGGCATCTTCTGCAGTTTTAGAGGCTTCAGTGGAACACGTTACGCTATGCAACGCCAGCACACCTGACTGTTGCTGAATACCTTTTAACACTTGCCCAATATCCTGAGTTGCTAACTGAACCTTCACCGCTAACTGACGCACCTCATCGGCCACCACCGCAAATCCACGACCATGCTCGCCAGCTCTCGCAGCTTCAATCGCCGCATTAAGAGACAAGAGATTAGTTTGTTCTGCAATCGCATTTATCACCGCCAATACTGAACCGATTTTCTGACTATCCGCCTCAAGACTGCCCACCTGTTGATGGATAGTCGCAAAACTGTTCAAGGTTACTTTTAAGCTTTTACGAGTACTGGCTAAGTTTTGTGAAAGAATTTCACTCGAATGGGTACAGGCAGACACTTCATCGGAGGACCTCATCGTATTGGTGCTGATTTCGGCTGCGGCATAACTCATTTCTTCAACTGCAGTGGCCAACATATCGGTTTCTTTAGCCTGCATCTGAATACTGCAATCGGCTTGACTCATAGCTGCAGAGTTTTGTTCGGCGGCGGATTCAAGTTCATGCCCAACACCCACCAGCTGACTGATGATTTCTTTAAGCTTAGTTTGCATCCGCGCCAACCAACTCATCAGGTGATTATCCGTTTGAATATGCGGTAAATGATGAGTTAAATCACCAGAGGCGATCATACTGGTCAAGTTGCACATGTCCTCAGGCTCACCGCCGAGCGGCTTTAATACAAATCCTGTGACTAACTTCGCGGCAGCGAACGCCAACACTAAGGCGGCCACACATACAGATAAACCAATAAACAGCATGCGGTAGGCGGGAGCTGCAATTTCACTCACATCAATTTCAGCCATCAAACCCCAACGTAAACCAAGCTCAACGACGGGAGAATAAGCAGATAATACAGGATTATTATTGTAATCAATCACTTGCGTCACCCCTGCTTTACCTGCCAGCGCCTCTTTGACCGCCTGTGTATCGACACCATTCTGAGCTACCGTTCCCGCAAAAGAAGCCGTAACAGTGCGATTAACTGGGTCGAGAAAAGAATCGGAGCGCATACGATTATTTGGACCTATGAGATAAGTTTCACCGCTTTGCCCCATACCTTCACGAATTTGCATAACTCGATTAATGCGGTCGATAGATACCTGAGCCGCCACGACTAACCTTTGCTGATTGAACTGAATCGACTGGCCAATAAATGCCGCTGGTTGACCATTTGAAGGCGCGTATGCGGAAAAATCTTGCAACAATACAGTACCCGCCGATCCCAATGCCTTATTAAATAATTGTGCTAATCCAGAATCATGGAAGGGCCCTGTACGCAAATTGGTACCGAAATCAGACTCTTTCTCAACTGTATATAAAACGGTGCCATCATCACGAATAATAAACAGATCATAAAAACCGAGAGATTTATTTAAGGACTGCAAGGTTTGATCTATGTCGGTAAGAGTATCGAGGTTTTTTTGGCTGGCGATTACGGCGCTGACGGCCTGAAGATTATCGGAAAAGTCCTGAAACATACTCACAATTTGCCGCTGCTTGATCTCACGCACAGCCACTAAACGAGACTGAGCCTCGGCAAACAATTCATCCCGAGCAATATAAGTTACTATTGCTGTAGCAAAAATGAGGGGTAATAGGACAATTAATAAACTGATAAGCTGAATTTTACGAGTAAAACCCATGGAGGACTCCTTGTCATGCTTCGAATTCTATTCCTTCGCTCTTTACAGAATCAAACCTGCCATAACACTATAGAAGAATCTCAGCGAAACAAAGTAGTACCGACTATTTTCATCAAAAGCTGACTAAAATGCCTCCAAGTCATTATTTTTAAATAAAAATAATGATTAATAACTTTAAATGACAATCAACTGTCGTCGACCACTTCAACTAAAATAATAAAGTGGGAAATTGGCGATAAACCGGACATTAGCATCAACGTATATTGAATGCGTACATCCACGCGGCAAACAACGCATTGAAATTTATCAAAAATGCATATAAATTCATCTAAAGCCAATTTATAGAGGATTAATAATGAGTTTACTCGAGCAAGTGTCAGTATCGAAAAAAGCCAATATCTACTTTGACGGCAAAGTAGCTAGCCGTAGTGTATTTTTTGCCGATGGCAGCAAGCAAACCTTAGGTGTTGTATTACCAGGGGAATATGAGTTCTCAACCTCCCAAGGCGAAATCATGGAAGTGACTAGCGGCCGTTTTGAGGTGTTACTTCCAGAAACAACGACTTGGCAAGAATTTAGCGAAGGAACTCAGTTTGAGCTGGCTGCAAATGTTAGCTTTAAAATTCGTAACACAGCCATTGCCGAATATTGCTGTAGCTACCTCTAATCATCTCGATTGAGTGGCAGTACGATTAATATTTCACATCAATCGTGAATCGAATGCTCACAGTGACGGTTTATCTCAGCACTGTGAGTATGTTGTCCACCCGACCATTTCACCATTTCACCATTTCACCATCAGAATGCCTTATCCGTCTAACATTTATCAATTTGGCAATTTTATTAACTTGGCTCAAGGCAGCGCAAAAGTCACAATGCAAAGCATACTAAATCGAATATGTTGAAATCGTCGATAAAAACAACACTAGACGACCGGTCTAATTTGATTTATCCTAACCCCCATGAAAATTGAAACTCAATCCACTCGCCAGCATATTCTCGACATCGGCTACAAGCTGATCGTACGCAAAGGCTTCTCCAGCGTCGGCTTATCCCTACTGCTGCAGGCGGCCGAAGTGCCAAAAGGCTCGTTTTATCACTACTTCAAATCCAAAGAACAATTTGGCGAAGCGCTTATTACTGATTATTTTGAAAAATATCAATTAGATTTAGACGCATTATTCAATGACTCGACACTAACAGGCCATCAACGCTTGATGCAATACTGGCAACAATGGTTGCACGTACAAGCCGATGGCTGCGTAGATCAAAAGTGTCTGGTCGTGAAACTCAGCGCCGAAGTGGCCGATTTATCGGAAGCTATGCGTGTTGCCTTACTTAAAGGCTCCGCCGGCATCATAGAGAGGTTAACGACTTGCGTTCAAGTGGGCATAACCGATAGATCAATCGCCCAGCAAGATCCGCAATCGACCGCAGAAATGTTGTATCACATGTGGTTAGGCGCCAGCTTAATGAACAAGTTGGGCCACAGCCCTGCGGCACTCGAACGTGCACTCGTAACGACTAAAGCCATTTTAACGCCTAAAACGGCCCTTTAATCTAATACCGACTCAAAACTAATACTGGCTGATATCGATCAGCCAAAGATTTTTTAAAGAATACATTTTCACGCCCCAACATTAGACGACTGGTCTACTAATTTAACGGGCGATTAATAAATGCGGCTCAATTAACGCTGCTCATTTAAAGTAATAATAGGAATAACATCATCCATGCTAAATTTTAACTATTACAACCCGACCCGCATCCGTTTTGGTAAAGACACTATCGCCGAAATTGATTCCCTAGTACCGAGCGATGCTAAAGTGATGATCCTCTTTGGCGGCAGCAGTGCTAGAAAAACAGGCACGTTAGACGAAGTTAAACAATCATTGGGTAATCGTTTCGTTGTCGAGTTCGATGGCATTGAGCCAAACCCAACCTATGAAACCTTAATGAAAGCCGTCGCCCAAGTGCGTGAGCAGAATATCGACTTCCTCCTCGCGGTTGGCGGTGGTTCGGTTATCGATGGCACTAAATTTGTTGCCGCTGCAGCGGTATTTGAAGGTGAACCTTGGGACATTCTCACTAGCTGGGGCGCCAATGTGACTCAAGCTATGCCTTTTGGCTCAGTCTTAACCTTACCTGCTACCGGTTCCGAAATGAACAACGCCAGCGTAGTGACCCGTAAATCACTACAGGCTAAACTGCCATTCCGTAATGATTTGGTTTATCCACAATTCTCAATACTCGATCCGACGAAAACCTTCACTCTGCCAGAACGCCAAGTGGCCAACGGTGTTGTCGATGCTTTTGTACATATCACAGAGCAATACCTCACTTACCCAGTTAACGCCGCCGTGCAGGACAGATTTGCCGAAGGTCTTTTACAAACCTTGATTGAGCTTGGTCCACAAGTGCTAGTTCAACCCGAAGATTACGACATTCGCGCTAACTTAATGTGGGTTGCCACTATGGCACTCAACGGCACGATTGGCGTCGGTGTTCCCCACGACTGGGCAACCCATATGATTGGCCATGAACTAACTGCACTTTACGATATCGACCATGCGCGCACATTGGCAATCGTACTGCCTGCTCTGTTGAAATGTACAAAAGAGGCTAAGCGCGAAAAGTTACTCCAATACGCAGACCGCGTGTGGCATATCAACACAGGTACAGATGACGAGCGCATCGATGCCGCTATTGC
Organism: Shewanella sp. SM87; assembly: GCF_025653705.1. Lineage (NCBI taxonomy): Bacteria > Pseudomonadati > Pseudomonadota > Gammaproteobacteria > Alteromonadales > Shewanellaceae > Shewanella > Shewanella sp. SM87. The sequence goes on along the minus strand of NZ_JAKKSC010000031.1, from coordinate 25,729 downwards.
AAAAACCAAGGCTTTCTTCGAAGCCATGGGCATACCGACACATTTATCTGCCTATGATCTCGATGCCAGCCATGTTGATACCGTAGTGAAGCAGCTTGAACTGCACGGCATGGTGGCACTAGGCGAACATGGCAACATTGACCCAGCCATGAGCCGTAACATTTTGACCTTAGCCCTATAACGTCAAATGAACTAAACCCAAAGCTCACACGTATTGATGTGAGCAACTTAGGTAAAGGTATGAAAATGAATATATTAATGGTACTCACGTCGCATGATAAACTCGGTGATACCGGTTTAAAAACCGGCTTTTGGCTAGAAGAATTCGCCTCACCTTTTTATGTTTTTAAAGATAAAGGTTTTGACATTACCTTAGCCTCACCCCTGGGCGGTCAACCACCTCTCGATCCAAAAAGTGATGAGCCAGACTTTCAGACCGAAGCCACTGCGCGCTTTAGCAAAGATCCTGAGGCTCAAGCACTGCTAGCGAATACCACTCGCTTAAGTGAAATCAATGCAGCCGATTATGATGCGGTTTTTTATCCGGGCGGTCACGGCCCACTGTGGGATCTTGCCGAAGAGAAACATTCTATCGCCTTAATTGAACAGTTTTATCAAGCCAATAAACCCCTAGGGCTCGTATGTCATGCGCCTGCTGCACTGCAGCACCCTAAAACCAGTGATGGTAAGCCATTGGTCAGCGGCAAGCGTGTTACCGGTTTCAGCAACTCTGAAGAAGAAGCCGTGCAACTCACTCATGTCGTGCCATTTTTGGTTGAAGACATGCTGCAGAAAAATGGTGGCAATTATGTCAAAGGTGATGACTGGACAAGCTTTGTCGTCGCAGATGGCCATTTGATCACAGGCCAAAATCCGGGATCATCCGAAGCCGTAGCCGAAACCATAGTTGCGCAATTGAACGCGAGAGGCTAAGCGATAAATACGCGACGCTCAGCTTGAAATGAACAAAGACAGGCGCACAAGTGTGCTAAATGCGTTAAAAAGAGCTGTTGCACCATAATGGTGCGACAGCCAAAATGTACTCTCACTGTCCAAAGGAAAGCCCATGATCACCTTGCACCATCTCAATAAATCACGCTCTAAACGTATCATCTGGTTGCTAGAGGAACTCGGTCAACCCTATGAAATTAAGAGTTATCAACGTGATAGCCAGACTTTTCTCGCGCCACCCGAACTTAAGCAAATTCATCCGTTAGGCAAATCACCCGTTATCGAAATGGACGGTCAAGTGATAGCCGAATCGGGCGCGATCACCGAATATCTTATTGAAAAATATGCGGCGGATACCTTAGCCCCCGCCAGAGACAGCGCAGACTATGTCAGTTATCTGCAATGGCTACACTTTGCCGAAAGCTCAGCCATGCTGCCTTTGTTACTGCGTATGTTCGTGCAAAAGGACGGTTGTAAAACCAATTTCCTTGAAGGTTATGCCGCGACGGAAGTCAGTAAGATTAGTCATTACTTCAATGATATGTTGGCTGATAAAACCTATCTTGTTGCAGACAAGCTCACGGGTGCGGATATCATGATGTCCTTCGTGGTGGAGCTACTGGCTAACAGTGGCGATCTCGCGAAATTTGAACACATTGAACGCTATGCCACTCAATTATCCCAACATGCCGCTTGGGTCAAAGCGAGTGAGATCGAGAAACAACTCGATGCAAGCCTGTAATTGATGGATCGAATTCGGGCACATGTTAGTGCCCGAGCTTAACCCACTTTAACTAACCCCTGTTTCTGCCTCCCCATTTTCTGTCGACTTTATACCTTCTCAGTGGTGACGTCCTTAACCACTTAGCGCAACAAACACCATGATTTTTGATGTAAAAGAGACTAATCTTGATTAACTCTATCTCAAGGCTACAGGGACTTTAGCATGCGTTCACTCACACTCATCGGCTTAGTGCTATTTAGCATGTTAGCGCAAGCGACTGTTTATAAATGGGTCGATAAAGATGGCAAAGTCCATTACTCCGATGAGCCGCAGCCAAATGCCCAAGTCGTTGAGCTAAAAGATAAGACCTTAAATCAAATTGCCCTTCCTCTGCCCAAAACAGACTTAAACAGCTCAAATCAAGCAATTGAATCTATTAAATATCAAGTCAATATTACCTCTCCGACCGAAGAGGAAACCGTCAGAGATAACAATGGCGATTTCGACGTCGTTGCGACTATCACCCCAGAGCTAAAAAGTCAGTATTTGATGGCCCTCAAGCTCGATGGCAACCCCATAGGTCAGCCACAAATTGGCGGTACCTTCAAACTCAAAAACATCGACCGAGGTGAACATACCTTAGTCGTTGACGCTTTGACTCAAAACGGCAAAGTCTTTGCATCAAGTTCACCAAGAAAGATATTTCTTCATCAAGCAGCTAAGCGTTAATGTCACTATTTGTATAGTAAAAGTTAGTATAAAAACTTTAAATACATGAAGTTAGATTAACTCCTCCTGACTAAACCGTTTGATGAAGACAAGTTGCAGCTTGCACCAGATTGGTGCACCATAGTGGTGCAACCCTATTTCTAGGAACGGTCGATGGATAAAGAGACACTGCTCAATCATTTAGTTACCGCTGTACTTGTCATAGATAAGGATCTCAAGCCTTGTTATGCCAACGCAGCAGCAGAGCAATTATTAGGTGTTGGTAGCCATAGACTCGTAGAACAAACTTTGCCTGAGCACTATCAAATCCTCGGTGTCGACGCCAAGCTATTAATGGATGCAGTAACAGCCGGCCAAGGCTTAACGGTCAATACGGCAGCACTAGTCACGCTCGATGGCCAACATCATACCGTTGATTTAACCCTTATTCCCCTCGATGACGAGGCTGAACTCAGCCTGCTCGAACTGCGCCAAGTTGACCAACAAAGACGCATTCATCAGCAACTGAGTCAAGATGCACAGCAACAAGCGGCGCAGTTTTTGGTGCGCAACTTAGCCCATGAAATCAAGAATCCTTTAGGCGGCCTTCGCGGTGCGGCACAGCTATTATCGCGGGAGCTGGATGATCCGGCGCTGAAGGAATTCACTACGCTCATCATAGAGCAGGCCGATCGGCTGCGTAATTTAGTGGACCGTCTGCTCGGCCCCCAAAGGCCGACACAGCACAGTCTGCACAACATCCATCAAGTGGTGCAAAAGGTCTATAAGTTAGTTGAAATGGCGCTGCCCGCTAACATCCAGCTCAAACGGGATTACGATCCATCCATTCCCGATATCGAGATGGATCCTGACCAAATGCAGCAAGCTGTGCTGAACATTTTACAAAATGCGGTGCAGGCGCTTGAACATACGGGCGGCGAAATTTTGATCCGCACTCGCACTCAACACCAAGTCACCATAGGCTCACAGCGCCACAAGCTAGTGTTAACCCTATCGATTATCGACAACGGCCCCGGTATACCGCCTGAGCTAATGGACACATTATTTTATCCCATGGTGACAAGCCGTGAGCAAGGTTCAGGTTTAGGCCTCTCGATTGCCCATAATATTGCCCGTTTACACTCGGGAAGGATCGATTGCCTCTCCAGCGCAGGGCACACAGAATTTATCATTTCATTACCGATTTTAAGCGCTAAATAATTTCGACAGTACCTACCCATACCGTATGAGGAAGCAAGATGCGAATTAGTGAACAAGTGTGGATCCTCGACGATGACAGCTCGATACGCTGGGTACTCGAAAAGGCACTGCAAGGTGCTAAGCTCAGCACCGCCAGCTTTGCCGCCGCCGAATCCCTGTGGCAGGCATTAGAAATATCGCAACCGCACGTGATAGTGTCGGATATCCGTATGCCCGGCACGGATGGTTTAAGCCTACTCGAACGATTGCAGGTGCATTATCCCCATATTCCCGTGATCATTATGACAGCGCACTCAGACTTAGACAGTGCAGTGAGTGCCTATCAAGCGGGCGCATTTGAGTATCTGCCTAAACCCTTCGACATCGATGAGGCTATCTCTCTGGTTGAGCGCGCACTTACCCATGCCACTGAACAGAGCCCTGCACCCGCGCAAGAAACCCAAGTCAAAACACCCGAAATCATAGGTGAAGCGCCAGCGATGCAGGAAGTGTTTCGCGCCATAGGCAGACTTTCACGCTCATCCATCAGCGTGCTGATCAATGGGCAATCGGGTACGGGAAAAGAGTTAGTGGCAGGTGCGTTACACAAACACAGCCCACGTAAAGACAAGCCATTTATCGCGCTGAACATGGCTGCGATCCCTAAGGATTTAATCGAATCTGAGCTATTCGGCCACGAAAAAGGTGCCTTCACTGGCGCAGCCAATGTGCGCCAAGGTCGCTTCGAACAAGCAAACGGTGGCACGCTCTTTTTAGATGAAATCGGCGATATGCCATTAGACGTACAAACACGGTTACTCAGAGTGCTCGCCGATGGCCAGTTCTACCGCGTCGGAGGTCATAATGCGGTACAAGTCGATGTGCGTATCATAGCGGCGACCCACCAAGATCTTGAATTATTAGTACAAAAAGGTGGCTTTAGAGAGGACTTGTTCCATCGCCTCAACGTGATCCGTGTGCACTTGCCGCCACTATCACAAAGACGGGAAGACATTCCCCAGCTCGCTACCCATTTTCTCGCCTCTGCAGCAAAGGAAATTGGCGTGGAAACTAAGATCATGACCAAGGAGACTGCGGTAAAACTCTCCCAATTACCTTGGCCCGGTAATGTCCGACAACTCGAAAACACCTGTCGTTGGTTAACCGTAATGGCATCGGGGCAAGAAATTTTACCCCAAGATTTACCGCCAGAATTACTGAAAGACCCTGTGAGTGTCACCCACACGGCGAAAGGCAGCCAAGATTGGCAATCGGCACTGACTGAGTGGATAGACCAAAAACTCTCGGAAGGAAACAGCGATCTGTTAACTGAGGTGCAGCCCGCATTCGAGCGCATACTGCTAGAAACTGCGCTGCGCCATACTCAAGGCCATAAACAGGAAGCGGCGAAACGTTTAGGCTGGGGACGAAATACCTTAACGCGGAAATTAAAAGAACTGTCGATGGATTGAGTAGATAAAATAACGTTCTCATCAAGGCTAACTATACAAACGCATTAACCTTAAGCAACAAAAAAGGGATATTCACATATCCCTTTTTTATATCTAGATTGTGCTAACTAACATGACGACCACTAGCCCAAGCAGAATTAGAACTGATAATGCAGACCCACAGCAAACTGTTTAATATCAGTGTCGATATCTATAGAGTTGTGACGATCTGCTTCTAGATCACCCGTAGTCACATCGTAGCTTACGCGGATATTTAAGTGCTCTGTTACCGCCGCATTAACGCCAACACCATAGGTCCAACCGAAACCGGTGAAGTCTTCATCATCGGAGCCGTCATCAATCACCAGCGCCATAGAAGCGATGCCCACTTTCGCATAAGCAGAGAAGATATCATTGATTTGTGCGGTAAATTTAGGCGTGAAGCTTAATGCGCCTGCACCTATATCAACATCTCTGTCGCCAAGATCTCCAGTGGCGAACAGGTTAGCTTCTAAACCAAACCACTCATTGAAGTTGTAACCACCGTAAATGCCAAAGCCAGTACCCGACTCTGATTCATCTAAAACATCGACAGTCACTTTATTGAGGGCTCCGCCCACATAAAAGCCAGTTGTGTCGGTTGCAGCAGAGACTTGAGTCGCCACAAATGCAGATAATAAAGCAGCGGCAACAATTGATAATTTTTTCATCATAATTCCCTAATGATTTAACGAAAGTATTAAACGGCGTGGATATTACAATAAGCAGATCTGGGGTGTCATCGTTTAAATGAGCAAAATACTAGCCGTACAGCATTTATTCAGCTTGAGTCGAAAACGAAAGCTATAGTTGATATTTATAGAGGGAAATCATTCTCACTTTAGACATTATCTTTTTATATCTAAAATCATTAACGGCTTTAACTTAGCACCCGCAACAATCCTATAAAACTTGCATATAGCCAACGGATGAGGGAACGACGCCTTCTCACATCCAAACATTCGGATACGACAACTCTGCCAGACGCCACACAAGTAATACGTGTACGCCAAAGAAATAATGGCCAGACATGGACTCGATAAGCTTGGTTAGCAATGTCGAGATCAATTTTCTGCGGTAGGTAATAAAGATGTTTACGCAGGACTAACTGACTCCAAGCCCCCGCTATCACAGGAGATACGGTACTATCCGCTTGATTTACTATCGAAGGTTTCTGTTCCATCAGGAGCATGATTTCTGTATTCATAGGAATGCTAATGTCAGAAATCACAGATTCGGCTATCAACTCAAAGCGAGTCGATAGCCTATGATAGCGGCATATCAATCGAGTGGAATGATCCCATCTGTGACTTTGCTTCTGCATCCATGCCATAGCTTGCCCTTAATTTATGTTTCGTTTACATCAGGTTTAACCGGATCTTGGTGAATAATCACCTCAGCATCTTCGAAGGCGGCTTTGACTCTTATCCCTGTTGTATCGGCAATATTGTGGGCTTCATTCAAACTCAAATTGCCATCGAGTTCTAAATGAAATTGAATAAAAACAGTTTTGCCTGCTTGACGAGTGCGTAAATCATGCAGCCCTTGCACCCGTGGATCTTCCATCGCGATTTGCGTGATTTGCTGGCGAGTTTCTTCGTCTAGCTCTCTGTCTAACAAGGCTTGAATTGAGCGATAACCTAAGCCAAAGGCTTGATGACCAATATAAAATGCAATCATTACCGCAAATAAACCGTCAGCCCACCACCAACCGTATTGCGCTAAGACTAGTGCCAACAATACCGCACCATTAAGGAATAAATCTGATTTATAGTGCAGCGAATCAGCTTCAACCACAGTACTTTTTGTCGCCGCTAATGCGCGTTTCTGCAACATGACTAAAGCTAACGTCATCACAATCGCTATGATAGAAACAACTACACCTATGGTGGCATTTTCAACCGGAACAGGTGTTAATAGACGCTCGCCACCATAGAACAGTAATAAAAATGCGGAGCCCATAATAAAGGCGGATTGCGCTAGAGATGCTAACGGCTCAGCCTTACCATGGCCATATCTGTGGTCATGATCCGGCGGCACAAGCGCGTAACGAATGGCAATAAAATTGATAATAGAAGCGAGAGCATCGGCAAAGGAATCCGTCAAAGATGCCAACATACTGGCAGAGCCGGAATAAAGCCAAGCGAACATCTTGATAAGAATAAGGATCAAAGCGGTAGCCACGGAAGCGCGGCTAGCCAGTTTGACCCAAAAATCGTATTGGGAAGTTTGAGTCATAAGGGATCTATCTTGGGAAGCTATGACCCTATTGTATATCAGCTAAGACGCTTAACCGCGAGGTTCTTTACCAGCTTGTGCTTCAAATCGCGCTTTAAACTTAGCTTGCTGCTCTGGTGTCAGCAGATTAAATATTTGATTATGCAGCTTCATACGTTCAATGGCTTGAGTTTGACGCTGCTCTTGCTGCTCACTCATCAGTGCCTTTGCTTGTGTTTCATCAAAACTAGGCGCGGTAATTAAGGCCTGCATCTCAGTGCGATGTGCCAAACGTTCCTCTTTCGTTGGACGATTATCAGCGCGCGTGGCTTTCTGATCGGCAAACAACTTTTTGACGTCAGCTTTCTGGGCATCCGTTAAATCGAGCCCTTCAAACATACGATGCATGCCACCATGGTCCATATGTCGGCCGCCATGTTCCATGCGGTCGCCTTTATGGAATTCAGATTTAGAGAAGTCGCAGCCAGCATCCTTAGGTGCTGCATTAACTGCCGTCGCGAAAACCGCAGAACTCGCTAGAATGGCAAACAGGCTCGCTTTCAAAGGTGATAATGTTTTCATAGTGTTAACCTCGATGGTTCAACTTTAATATGGCAAGTAATAAGACACAGTGACGACCCTTTTAAGCCGAGTCACTTTCGACCCTGCCAGTCTAAACCCCTATATGTAAGTGAGGACGTTGCCTGAGTAAATCACTGTAAAGTTGCGGCAATAACTCTATTCTTTACTTTGGCTTACATTGCTACACAGCAATTGACATCAAAACAGGTATACTCAGCCAAAGCGCTAAAAGTGCCTATGATAAACTGGCACACGAGGCCACATTACAGAGATTAAGGAACAGTATGAGTCGGATATTATTAATCGATGACGATCTGGGTTTATCTGAGCTACTAGGGCAACTGCTCGAGTTAGAAGGGTTTCAATTAACCTTGGCCTACGACGGTAAACAAGGTTTAGATCTGGCACTGACTGCAGATTACGATCTGATCCTACTCGATGTAATGCTACCTAAATTAAACGGTTTTGAAGTGCTACGCGCACTGCGCCAACATAAACAAACCCCAGTATTAATGTTGACCGCCCGCGGCGATGAAATCGATCGCGTAGTTGGGCTTGAGATAGGCGCCGACGATTACCTGCCAAAACCATTTAATGACAGAGAATTAATTGCCCGTATCCGCGCCATTATTCGTCGTTCGAACTTAACAACCCAAGAAATCCATGCCGCGCCCGCCCAAGAGTTTGGCGATCTGCGCTTAGATCCATCGCGCCAAGAAGCTTACTGTAATGAGCAATTAATCATACTCACAGGCACTGAATTCACTCTACTGCACACCCTAGCACTACACGCTGGAGAGTTGATGAACAAGGAAGAGCTAAACGAGAAAGTGCTCGGCAAAAAACTCATGCCCTTCGATCGCAGCTTGGACATGCATTTATCGAATCTACGTAAAAAACTCCCCGAGCGTAGCGATGGTCGGCCAAGGGTGAAAACCATCCGTGGCAAAGGTTATATTTGGCTTCCATAACGGCGGTATCGACTGTGCCTAATCGTTTATTTATCAAATTATTGCTCGGATTTTGGCTTTGCAGCTCGCTAATAATTGCCTTAGTGGGTCTGCTACCATTGCTGCAACAAAATCACGACCGTGCGCCACTGCCACCTCACCTTGAAAAAGTCCTATCGACGATAGCTAAGCGCATTCAAGAAAACCCCGCCCTACTGGAATCCGATTTTCTTCGGCGCTGGGAAAGACACAGAGACATGGAAGGCAAACCTCTGCGGGTCTATCTTGTCAACAGCCAAGGCCAAGTGATCAACACCCATAGGGTGAGTCGCGGTGTACGCAGCTTTATGCTGATGGCAGATGAAGAAAAACAACCGATTAGCCATCAGTTTAAAGATGAGCTGGTGTTTGGTCCCTATCAATTTAATCTGGGCGCTGAAACCTATTCACTTTATGGTCGCCTACCAGATAACCATCCACGGCCTTGGTTCTTCTTCTTCGCCGAAAATAAGTTATTAACCTTAAGCCTAGCGATTTTCCTTTCGGGATTATTATGTGGCTTGCTCGCGTGGCATTTAGGTAAGGCATTAAATTCACTTAAAAAGAGTGCTAATGCCCTCGCAGAGGGCGACTTAAGTCACCGAGTCGATAAGTCCACCACTCAGCGCAACGATGAAATTGGTCAGCTCGCCACGGCTTTTAACAGCATGGCCGACTCCATCGAAGCTATGGTTAATAATCAGCAGCGGCTCATGGGGGATATTTCCCATGAACTACGCACCCCATTGACGCGGCTACAGTTATCCCTTGCCCTCGCCCGTAAAAAAGGTCAGCAGACCACCGAAACGGAACGCATAGGTTATGAAGCTGAGCAACTCGAAAAACTTATCAGTGAATTGTTAGAGCTCTCGCGGGTCAAGCTCAGTACTAACGAAACTAAAGTACATTTAGGCTTGGCCGAATCCCTGAGCCAAGTATTGGACGATGCGGAATTTGAAGCAGAACAGCAAGGTAAAAGCATTACTATCGATATCGATGAAGAAATTGAGTTAGCGCATTTTCCTAAATCACTTTCCCGCGCGATTGAAAACCTGCTGCGTAACGCGATCCGTTATGCCGCAAGCGATATTCACCTGCAGGCGAGTGCGACGGCTGATCAAGTACAAATTACCATAAAAGACGATGGACCTGGCATAGATGCCGCCGAACTCGATGCCATTTTTAAACCTTTCTACCGCCCCGACTCGGCAAGACAGAGAGAAAGTGGCGGCTGGGGACTTGGGCTGGCAATCACTGAAGCGGCGATTACCGCCCACAAAGGTAAGATTAAAGCCGAGAACCGTATACCAACGGGCCTTAAAGTGACGATTACACTGCCGAAATAGCCGATATGAAGAACAAGTACAGGAGGCAGAACTAATTAGTCGTAATTGGCAACACCTCAGTGTTGCCATCGTGTTAAAACGTAGGAAACGGGATTACAGCTTAACTAATACACGTCCAGTGACTTGGCCTTGGATAATTTTATTCGCGAAATCAGGCACCTCTGCCAGTGATATCTGCTGACAAGCTTGCTGATAAAAATGTTCGGGTAGTGCTTTAATCACAGCTTCCCACGCCGCTTTTCGCTTCTCAAATGGACAAGAAACGGAGTCGATTCCCAGTAGGCTAACACCCCGTAAAATAAACGGCATAACGGTTGTAGGTAATGCAAAACCGCCCGCTAAACCACAGATAGCGGCTGCACCACCGTATTGCATTTGCGCTAATGCTTTGGCGAGGATCTTGTTGCCAACGGTATCGACCACACCCGCCCAGCGCTGCGCCTCAAGCGGCTTAGCATCTTGTTCAAGCTCACTGCGATCAATCACTTCTGCGGCGCCAAGCTCCTTCAATAAAGGCGCATTCTGTTCAACTCGACCACTGCAGGCGACCACACGATAGCCAGCATTGGCGAGCAAAGTCACCGCCACAGAACCCACACCACCACTGGCACCTGTGACAAGAATATCCCCACTTTGCGGTGTTATCCCAGCCTGTTGCAGCGCTTGCACGCACAACATAGCCGTAAGCCCGGCCGTACCTATCATCATGGATTTAGCGGCATCACAACCTTGCGGCATGGGCACTAGCCAGTCGGCTTTAACTCGCGCTTTTTGCGCCATACCACCCCAGTGGTTTTCGCCCACGCCCCAGCCCGTCAAAATCACCTGATCGCCAACTTGGTATCTTGCATCCGTCGATTCGCGCACCACGCCCGCAAAATCGATGCCTGGTACCATAGGAAACTGACGAATGATTTTGCCAGCACCAGTAACAGCTAAACCATCTTTATAATTCAGCGAGGAATAGGCGACATCAACCAAGACTTCCCCTTCTGGCAAATCAGCTTCTGTGATTTGTGAAACTTGAGCAAACGTACGTTTATCTTCTTGCGTCAGTAGTAAGGCATCAAACATAAATCGCTCTCCGAAGGCCAAACCGTATTAAACGATATTCAAAAAGTTACCATAAAAGGCATAGACATCATTAACAAGCAGACTTATTGCTAATAGTAAATGCTGAGATCTAAACAGATTAAAGATAATGACCAAGAGTGATCGAGCGCAAGAGATGGCAAGATCTAGCGTCTTTATTGCTTTAAACTCGCCTGCTGTAAAGCGCCGCTTTGACCCCAGTAGCGGGCAAACTCAGTCAAGGTCATTCCGGCATTATTCGTTAGGTTCGCATCGCATTCTTTCGCGTATAGCCGCTTTACGATAGTGAATTCGGCCTTAATCACAGCGCCCATCATTGCCGTATTACCACGCTTATCTTGCAAACAAGCATTAGCACCATGCTCAAGCAATAAATCCGTTGCAGCCTCTTGGCCGTTATAAGCCGCCACCATTAGCGCGGTATAGGTTTGACTATTTCTCTGGTCAATAGGGAAGCCCGCATCGAGAAAATGCTCAAGCACTGTGATATCGCCGGTACGCGCTGCAGCAAAAAAGTAGTCCACCAGCAATTGTACTTGTGCGGTATCGGGCTCGTCCGTTTGACTCACAGTTGCGGGTGTCTGAGCCGAACCGGCCCCCATTGCCACCGACATACTCAGGGCCACAATAATCAATAATAAGATAGCAATAGTGTGTTTCATCAATGGCTTCCAGCACAGCTAAAATAGAGATTTAAACAATAAGAGGTGACGAAATGCCCGCAAGACGCCCTCTTAAACTGGGCAGAAAAGAGCTTGTTTACGTCTTGCGGGACTTACTGGGTTCGGACTGTTAACGCGCAAATCTCTGCGACCCAAACTGTCCTAAAAATAACGACATCAGATTGAACGCTGTTTAACCTCGGCCAGATCACCCTTTACGGCCTTGGTTAAACGCTCGCCAAACTCTGGGTCTGCACGATAAAAGTGACTGAGCATCTGATGTTTCACATTGGTATCGTTCACTTTGCCTAAGTCACCGGCCAAGTTAGTGATCAGATCTGCTCTATCTTGCTTGCTCAAGCTGCGATAAAATACGCCCGCTTGGCTAAAGTTATCCTGCTTGCTAATAGCCGTTTGTTGCACAGTCCCCGTCAGCGCAGTTGTTACCGCACGATAACGATTATCTTCGGCCAAGGCTAAATGTACGCTCGGTTGATAGTTCACATCGGACTGGGTATGCCCCATATTGCCCGCACCTTCTTGGTTGTGGTTTGCCACCGCCACTAAGGGTTTATTAATCGGCAATTGCGACAAATTCGCGCCGAGTCGATACAGCTGAGTATCGGCGTAGGAGAACATGCGGCCTTGCAGTAATCTGTCTTCCGAAGGCTCAATCCCTGGGATCAAATTCGATGGTGCAAATGCCGCTTGCTCAGTCTCTTGGAAGAAGTTTGCAGGCATGCGGTTCAGCGTCATAGTGCCCACTTTTTGTTCTGGCACATCTAGCCACACCTTAGTGGCATCTAACGGGTTGTAATCAAACTTATTAAGCTCAGTCGGGTCGAGTAATTGAACGTACAGATCCCACTTAGGATAGTTACCCTTGTTGATCTCACTATAAAGATCATCGGTTAAATGGTTAAAGTTTTGCCCTTGGACTTTAACCACTTCATCGGGACGTAAGCCTTTAACACCTTGCAGACTCTTCCAGTTAAATTTCACGTATTTAACTTGGTTATCTCGATTCACAAATTTGTACGCATGCACACCGAAACCGTCCATTTCACGATAACTGGCAGGTACACCTAAGTTACTGTAAACCTGAGTCAACATATGGGTTGAACCCGCTTCGTGACTGAAAAAATCGAAGAAACGATTCGGATCTTGCATATTGGTCACTGGCGATGGTTTGAGTGAATGCACCATGTCAGGAAACTTGACCGCATCGCGAATGAAGAATACGGGTAAGTTATTACCTACTAAGTCCCAGTTACCTTGGTCCGAATAAAATTTGGTCGCAAACCCACGGGGATCACGCAGCGTTTCTGGCGAACCTTTCGAGTGGATCACGGTAGAAAAGCGCACAAATACGGGCGTCACTTTACCTTTTTGTGCAAAGGGTGCCGCTTGGGTTAGGTTACTAAAATCGCCACTCGATACAAACTCACCATGAACACCTGTGCCTCTGGCGTGGACGACACGCTCAGGAATACGTTCACGGGCAAAGCGTTGTAGCTTCTGGATAAGCTGCACATCTTGCAATAACACGCTGCCATTACTGCCCGCTGTGGCCGAGTTTTGGTTATCACCCACAGGTGCACCATTGTCACGTGTCAGGGTATTTGTTGGTAAAGTTTGAGCCTGTACATTCAATGTCAGACCCATAGAAATAATTAAAAGGCTTTTAGTAAGATGCATAACAGTTCCTCTTCTATGCATAACGCCAAGCTCTTTTCTGCCTGCCCGCAGTATAGTTCTGAATTTGTAATTAGAAGAAACGATCTTTATCGATTATACGAATCAATAAAACCTATTAGACATAAATTGGCAACAACAAAAAGTCACATTGTCAGATACTGAAGCTAGAGATTGTTGACTAAAACCCCTCGGTTTTAGTCTATTGCGAAGTGGATAAACGTGGGGTGATTAAGAGATATTTAGCGATTGATTGAGCTTCACAACAAGAGCCGTAAGCTAGCATTAATCCTTAAGCCCCATCTGTTTTAATCGACGGTACAAGGCATTACGGCTGATCCCTAAGCGTTTAGCGCATTGGCTCACATTGCCATTACAGGCCTGAAATGCCTGCAGCACATTGCTATAAATCGCCTCATTTAGGGAATCCGATTGAACCTGTGTGACATTCGGCTCCACTGCGAACTTACCACTTGGCAGGGGTGATGCAGAAGGTTGACCACTTACCTCTTTAAATTCTTCACATAAAGATGCAGCTTGTAACAGGTCTCCTTTTAACGGCTCGCATGTGAGTTTGGCCGCCAGATAATCGGGTAAATGTTGCCAATTGAGGGTATTGTCCCCTTCTGCCATCAAGCAAGCGACTTGCATGAGGTTATCCAGCTCACGCAAATTCCCCGGCCAGTCGTATTGCATCATTTTCCCTAACAGTTCTGGGCAGATATCCTGCGCGGCGATACGATGTTTACGGTGTAATTTGTGGATAATACGCTCGATATCCAGCCGCTCCCGCAGCGCAGGCAAGCGCACTTGCAAGCCATTGAGTCGGTAGAACAGATCCTGTCGAAACAGCCCTTGAGCCACCTGTTGTTCTAATTCCATATGGGTTGCGGCAATGATTTGGATATCGACTTTAAAGCTTTGATTACTGCCAACGGGTACCACTTCGCGCTCTTGCAATACTCTGAGTAAACGACTCTGGGCCGCCAGCGGCATTTCACCGATCTCATCTAAAAATAAAAAGCCGCCGTGGGCTTGGCGAATTTTACCGATAAATCCAGTGCGGTTTGCCCCAGTAAAAGCGCCTGCCTGATAACCAAAAAGTTCAGATTCGACTAATTCAGCGGGCAATGCGGCGCAGTTCACTGCCACTAAAGGCTCGGTGCGACGCGCACTCTGGGCATGGAGCTTTTTAACAAACTGCTCTTTACCGACGCCCGTTTCTCCGAGCACTAACAGCGGAATTTGCTTGGTGATCACCTTATTGGCATGTTGCCATGCGCGCTCAAGTTGAGGATCGCGAAACCGCACCCCCAATTGATTGAGCGATTTATTGCTAATCGCAACTCGACCCTTAGCGCTGGGAATATTTAAGGATTGAGTCTGTAAATGCAAAGCTAAATGTTGATTAAAGCCACCCGCACGGCTCCAATTATCGCCTAAGTACTGTTCGACGGCATCGCCCACCTTGGCATGATTAAGCAATTGTTTCGCCATGGGATTACAACCCACGATGCGACCATCACTATCGGCAATCACTATGCCCTGCCAACCCGAATTCAACAGATTTGGCTGCGCCGCTAAATCGATTCGATAATGACTATCGGGCAGATGGCACAAAAGCGCGGTCTCGACCTGCTGCGCCAAACTGGACACTAACATCAGCGTCTGCTGGGTGTGCCTTTGCTGCTCGCTGGTGATATCAATCACCCCGAGCATCTCACCTTGGGGGGAAAATATAGGGCAAGCAGTGCAACTCATAAAACGATTCTGGCGAATAAAATGTTGCTCACCCACTACAGATACGGCTTGTTTGGCGGTAAGTGCCGTCCCTATCGCATTGGTGCCCTTGTGCTGCTCAAGCCAATTCACCCCAATATCCAGAGCTACATTCGCCAGTTTTGTGGAGTAACGGCTCACGCCCCAATGCCTGAGCACATAACCCTCGGCATCGCTGAGCAAGAGTCGGCTATTAGAATGCGCCATCAACTGATTGAACAAGGGCAAGGCATGAGATTGTACTAATGCTATGAGCATCTGATATTGCTCATGTTTCTGCTTTAGTTCGCAGGCATCGAGCCTTAGCTCCTGGGGTAACTGAAATTCTGACAAGCCAGCGCCAATGCTGCGCTGCCACGAATCGGCCAACCACGCCTGTGTCGATGGTAAATGCGGTTTAACTGCCATAGCCGTGCTCCCCAGAGCTGTGTTCCGTTTCGGCACAATTGCTGTGTGCCACTCAATGACAAAGTAACCACAGGACACACTTCTCTCCCTGAGTGCCCATACTTATTCAAATCTGCAAAATTAGCTTTTCATCATACTGTTAGCACAACAAGTGTACAACTCCTGCCAGTTTGGCACTCTCCTTGCGATGCACCCTTGGTATGCAAGCCTCAGGTGTTGCATAAGAGAACACTAAGTCAATCAATAGGATTGGCTTAAAGCAAAACGAAAATATTTAAAAAGGCATCCAGCAGAGATGCATCAACAAGACTCCCTTGCTGAAGCCAAGAGCGTAAAAATCGCCAACGCCCAGCATGCCATCCACAAGAAGGAATGATTCTATGATTTATGCTCAACCCGGAACCGCAGGCGCAATCGTTAACTTCAAAGAAAAATACGCCAACTTTATCGGCGGAAAATGGGTCGCCCCAGTCAATGGCAAATACTTCGACAATCGCTCCCCCGTGAATGGCCAAAATTTTTGCCAAATCCCACGCTCCGATGCCCAAGATATTGAATTAGCATTAGATGCAGCCCACGCAGCGAAAGAAGCATGGGGTAAAACCTCAGTCACCGAGCGCTCAAACCTGTTACTGCGCATTGCCGATCGGGTCGAACAAAATCTCGAATACTTAGCCGTCGCCGAAACCTGGGAAAACGGTAAAGCGGTGCGTGAAACCTTAAATGCCGATTTGCCCTTATTCGTCGATCACTTCCGCTACTTTGCCGGTTGCATCCGCGCACAGGAAGGCAGCGCCGCCGATATCGACGGCAACACAGTCAGCTATCACTTCCCAGAGCCTTTGGGCGTGGTCGGGCAGATCATTCCTTGGAACTTCCCGCTCTTGATGGCGGCATGGAAAATCGCTCCTGCGCTGGCGGCGGGTAACTGTGTGGTACTCAAGCCTGCGGAGCAGACGCCAGTCTCGATTCTGGTCTTGCTCGAGCTGATTGAAGACCTATTACCCGCGGGTATTCTTAACGTAGTCAACGGCTTTGGCGCCGAAGCAGGACAAGCTTTGGCCACCAGCAAACGCATCGCTAAATTGGCCTTTACGGGCTCCACCGAAATTGGCTATCACATTTTAAAATGCGCCGCCGAATCCTTAATTCCATCGACCGTTGAGCTTGGCGGTAAGTCGCCTAACGTGTTTTTTGCCGATGTGATGGACCATGAGGACGAATATTTAAATAAAGCCGTCGAAGGTATGTTGTTGGCCTTCTTTAACCAAGGTGAAGTCTGTACCTGCCCATCTCGGGTGCTAGTCCAAGAATCGATTTTCGAGCGCTTTATCGAAAAAGTGCTCGCCCGTGCGCAAACCATTAAGCAAGGCGATCCCTTGGATACCGACACTCAAGTTGGCGCTCAAGCCTCTAAAGAACAGTTCGATAAAATCTTAAGTTACTTAGCCATAGGTAAGGCTGAAGGTGCAGAAGTGCTACTGGGCGGCACACTTTGCCAACTCGATGGAGGCCAAAGCGAAGGTTATTACATCAGCCCGACGATTATGAAAGGCCACAATAAGATGCGTATCTTCCAAGAGGAGATCTTCGGCCCCGTCATTTCGGTCACCACCTTTAAAGATGAAGCCGAAGCCTTAGCGATCGCGAACGATACTGAGTACGGCCTAGGTGCTGGTGTGTGGACACGGGACATGAACACGGCTCAACGTATGGGACGTGGCATTCAAGCTGGCCGCGTGTGGATTAACTGTTACCACGCCTATCCTGCCCATGCCGCCTTTGGTGGATACAAAAAATCCGGCATTGGCCGCGAAACCCATAAAATGATGCTCAACCACTATCAAAATACCAAGAATCTCTTGGTGAGTTACGATGTTAATCCTTTAGGTTTCTTCTAAGGTTTTTGGGGCTCAAACAAGCTGATGTGAGGAAGCTTTTATTAGGTTTTTAAACGTCTTTGCAAGCAAGCTTATAAAACTTTCCGCATGAGTAATCGATACAAGTGATAAACATGAAAGGGCGAATAGCCCTTTCTTTTTTAACTGAATTTAATTCAAACCTCACTCAGTTTATATTATCAATCCGCGCTAAACGCTGAGCTAATTCAGCAAGAGATGAGGCTGTTTGTGGATCGCTTTGGGGATCGACAACTTCAACCAGTTTAAGTTTTGGCTGAAAAGGTAACCAAGAACTGCCCGTTGTCATCACTAAATCCAGCACAAACTGACCGTAATAGTGCAATCTCAGTCGGTTATCCGTCATAGGCCAATGGGCATAAAGCAGAAAAGAATCGTACATTTGCGCCAAAGAGGTTGTCGCAATGAGCTGAAACCCTTCATCAAGCAGACTAAACTCGGTCGATTCTTCGAAGGGACAATCGAAAGAAGTGATGACCAAATACCCCAAGGTTTTATTGGGTAAAACGCAGCGGTATTGGCCTTCAATCACTAGGCCTGCAATAAAAGTGTGAGTAGGTTTACCATTGAAATACAAGGGTATTTTCAGTGGATTAGGCTCAAACCCATCGGCATGCTCTGTTAGCAGTGAAAACCCCGTTATCGGCTGCATCCCTTACCCCACTTAGCTCGCCTACCTATCTCGCCTACCTATCCGCGAAAACACACGTCACGCGGCTCTTGCGGATTCAAATCACTAGGACTGACGGCTTTTCCAATAACAGCCCAGTAAGATCAAATAGCCGACAAAATACGCCACGAGATCAAGTGGATCAAAATGGCTACCTATCACTATTCGCGCCAAGCGATTTCCGCCCAAGCCCAGCTTATCGACTAAGCCCCAATATTGGCCAAACTCGATGGCAAAGGCAAACAGCAATACCGCCAACGCCAGCCAAGGCGTTTGAAAAAAGCGTTTAATACCCTCGTCTTTACTATTGGCTACCAGATTGACTACTGGGGGTACAACAACGCGCACCATGCAAAACAGTAAGATCACCACCAATACATCGCCCACAAAACCACGGATAAAACCCGCAGGTGCATATAAGGCGATTAAGACTTCGGTCAAAAATAATAAAACGGCATAAATACAAAAGGATTTACGACTCGAATTGCGGCTGATGAAAGCGCGCATAACGGCGGTAGACATAAATAAGTTAATCCCTTCACTCAGTTGAGATGGCAGAATTTACCGTAATACCAATAGGTTAACAAGTGAGTTTTCGTTGACATTTAAGACTCGCCACACGAGCAAGCGCACCACTCACCCCCATCAATTAGATAAATGTTTGCGCCTCAAAATTTAAGCGAGGTTTAAGTTTGGGTTAAGTAGCCTACACCTAAACCCACTTAGGAGCGTCACACCATGTCATCAAACACACTGCAAACCATCAAAGTCTGGGACCTGTTGATCCGCATATTCCATTGGTCACTCGTCGGCTTTTTTACCTTAGCCTACCTCACTGAAGGCGAAGACGAGTGGATGACCATCCACAGTTACGCAGGTTATAGCATCTTAATTTTACTGGTGTTTCGCCTGCTGTGGGGCGTGATGGGTACCCACAATGCGCGCTTTAGCAACTTTATCACTCGCCCTAAAGAAGTACTGGTGTACCTCAAAGGACTCGTCACAGGCAAAGCCAAAGACTACATAGGCCATAACCCCGCAGGGGCAATGATGATAGTGGCCTTGATTGCCAGCATAGCCATCACGGGATTCTCAGGCATGGCGCTGTACGCCACCGACGGACACGGCCCATTAGCTACGAGCTTTTTCGCCACTTGGCCCGAAGGCGCCATAAAAGAAGTCCATGAATTCTTTGCCAACTTCACCGTGTTCCTTGTGGTCATCCATGTTGGCGGCGTCATCGTCAGCAGCCTGTTACACAAAGAAAACTTAGTCAGAGCCATGGTCACGGGCAAGAAACAACGCCCTGTGGAACAAAAAGATTAATCCATTAGCCATTTTGCTTAGCAATAAGATATCCAGCCCAAAAGGAATGCCCTATGAACAGATTAACCAGACACACGAATAAAAGTCGCCTTGCTATCGTCGCAATTTCCACCTTGCTGCTGACTAGCCTTAGCGTTAGCGCCGTCAACAGTAAAGTGCAAAGCCTGCCACTTAGCGCCGAGCGCATCGGCACGCAACTGCAACGCTATCAAGCCCAAGGCGCAGGACCCTTTAGCGCCGCCGCAGGACAAAAGCTTTGGCTACAGGACATGGACGGTCGCAGCTGCGCCAGTTGCCATACCGCCAAAGTCACCGACATGGGCATGCACCAAAATACCCGTAAACCCATTGACCCTATGGCGCCGTCGATTACCGCAGATCGGTTAACCGACTCAGCCAAAATCGAGAAATGGTTTACCCGTAACTGTAACTGGACCTTTAAACGCGACTGCACGCCGCAGGAAAAAGGCGATGCCTTACTCTGGTTAAGCCTGCAATAACCGCCAAATGTCGACCGTATCACTCATTCAATTAGCTCATTTAATTAGATCAATTAATTTCAATACCTTCCACAGAAGGTAACGGCACAAAAAGGAAGATGTCATGACTCAACAAGCACACCCTATTAGCTGGCTCCTCGGCTCATCACTCACAGCCGCGGCATTAGCCATTGGCGTTATCGGCATCAGCCTAACCTTAACTGGCACAGGCTATGCGGACGATGGCCGCGAGCTCAGCCGCGCCATTCCACAGAATGCGGAATACACGGCGGAATGTGGTAGCTGCCACATGGCTTATCCCGCAAACTTACTCCCCGCCGACAAGTGGCGCGCCATTACCGCAAATCTTGATAATCACTTTGGTGACAACGCCAGTCTAGAACCTCAAGTCACTGCCAGAATTGAGGAATATCTGGTTCAACATGCAGCGCAAAATGGTAAGGTGATGAAAAACAGCACGCCGCTGCTCGTAGGTTCTGGGCCGCAGAAGATCACAGAACAGGCATTTTTTATTCGCAAACACGATGAGATCCCAAGACGTATGGTGCAAGATAACCCCAAAGTCGGCTCATTCAGTCAATGCAGCAATTGTCACAACCTCGCAGAAAAGGGCATATTCGATGAAGATACCGTTAATATTCCTGGCTTTGGCCGTTGGGATGATTAGCAGCCCCAGCTGCAATGCCCACGACGATGACCTTTCAAACAAGGTGGTCGTGTGGGTTAAGGAGGGCAAAGTTTTGCCCTTCGACACCATAATGCAACGCTATGAATCACGCCTGCAGGGACGGTTACTCGATCTCGAAGTCGAGCAAAAACATGGAAGGATCATCTACGAGCTCGAAATCCTTCGTGACGATGGCATAGTGTATGAAATCAAGATTGACGCCAAAACCGGCGAGTGGCTAAAGGAAAAGGTCGACTGATGCGTTTGCTATTAATTGAAGATGATACCGATCTGGTCGCGCGCCTCATTCCCGCCCTCAACAAGGCGGGTTATACCGTCGAGCACGCCGATAACGGTATTGATGGCGCCTTTTTAGGCGAAGAAGAAAACTTCGAAGCCGTGATCCTCGATCTCGGTTTACCCGGCAAACCCGGTTTACAAGTCCTCGGCCAATGGCGACAAAAAGGCTTAGCCATGCCAGTGCTGATCCTCACCGCACGTGATGCGTGGCACGAGCGGGTCGATGGCCTCAAGGCGGGTGCCGATGATTACCTCGGCAAGCCTTTTCACATTGAAGAACTACTCGCAAGGCTCGAAGTGTTGATCCGCCGCCACTTTGGCCGTGCCGACAATGTGTTGCAGCATGCAGGCGTCTCCCTCGATGTCGACAAACAAGCCGTCACTAATGTTGATGGTGCAGTGATAGAACTGACTAAGATTGAATATCGTCTGCTGCATTACTTAATGGTCAATCCCAGCAAAATCGTCTCTAAGTCAGAGCTCAGTGAACGCATTTACGAAGAAGATCAAATCAAAGACAGCAATGTCATCGAAGTGTACGTCAACCGCCTGCGCCAACGCTTAGGCAAGGATTATATCGAAACCCGCCGCGGCCAAGGTTATCGACTCAAGGAGTAAAGGCGTGTATTCACTCAAGGGTTATCTGACGCGCAATCTGCTGATCACGCTCACCTTTGCCATGGTGCTGTTATTGTATTTTCTATACCAAGGCATCCAAATATTAACCCAAGACTTTGTCGCTTCGCGTCTACAACACGATGCCGACAGCCTGATCTCCGCCCTGAATCATAATCCCGATGGTACATGGGCGCTCACCACAGACCGCTTGCCCAATGTGTACCACAGGGTTAATTCTGGGCATTATTTTGCGATTCAAATCGGCGAGCAAACTCTGCGTTCACGCTCCCTATTCGACCATAACGTGAACATGCCTAAACTGACCGCTGGTGAGCAACACCAAGCCACTGAGTTTGTCAGCAAAGAGCATTGGCTGATGTTCAGTCAGGCCGTTATCAAAGATGATCAATTAGTTACCCTGTGGGTGACAGAAGATATTAGCTCGCTTGAACAAACCCAAGTGCAGTTTTTAGCCTTTGCCAGCGCAGCCGTGTTGCTCACGATTGTCATTCTATTAATAGCACAGTATCAATTACTTAAACGCGGTTTTAAACCCTTAGAGCAGATGCCAGAAGCTATCCGGCAAATGCGCACCCAAGGGCAAGAAATCAATCCTGACCAAGTGCCAAGCGAGATAGTCCCACTGATCGAAGAGATAGATCGTTTAGTCAATCAATTGGGCCAGCGAGTACAACGCTCCCGTAATGCCTTGGGTAACTTAGCCCACGAAATGAAACGTCCGTTACAAGGGCTGCAGTCCTACCTAGAAAGCCTTCCACTAGAACAGCGGAGCGAGGGCAGCAAGGTGCTCGCAAACCTGCACCACATCATCGAGAGAGAGCTTAAGCGCACTAAGATTGTCGGCCTGTCCACTCCAGGGCGTTATACCGTACTCGATGACGATCTTGCGCCGCTGATTCAAGTAATGCAGCGCATTTACCCAGACCGCATTATTCACAGCCATTACACGAGCGGCTTAGTAATGCCGTTTGATCGGGATGACTTACTCGAACTCTTAGGCAACTTGCTGGATAATGCCTGCAAGCATGGCCGCAAGAACATTGAGATCCGTATAGTGCATCAAACGGCTCCCACCGCAGGTTATGGGATCATAGTCAGCGATGATGGCGAAGGCGTCTCTGATGCCGCATTGTCGATTATCATCGAGCGCGGCATTAGGCTAGATGAAAGCATTCAAGGCAACGGCTTAGGATTATCAATCTGTAAAGATATCGTCGACAGTTATCAGGGCGAACTCAGCTTTAGCCACGCACAACAAGGTGGACTCGAAGCCAGCGTATTTCTGCCGATCCCAAGTTAAGCGGTATACTCAGCCAAACCGTGCTTAATTAATCCTGCCGCCAAATCATTCAGACCAGCGAACGGACTTAATTATTCGTGCCACTATGTCGCACCATTAAGCCCTTTGCATAACACAAGTCCAGAGATTTATATGAAAGTTATCGACCTAAAATCGGCCCCGCAGCACATTCCACAGCTGGCACAATGGCATCATCAAGAATGGGCACATTTAAGTTCTGCGGACGCCACAGTCACCACACTCATTGAGCAGATGAGCGAGTACCTTACTGACGCCGCCATCCCCAAGATGTTTATCTGCGAACAGGCAAATCAAGTGATGGGATCATCTTCATTAATCGTCGCAGATATGGACAGCCGAACTGACTTAAGCCCGTGGCTCGCCAATGTGTATGTGAATGCAGACCATCGAAATAAAGGATTAGGTAAGTTGCTAGTCAATGCCGTCATTGAGCATGCTAGAGCGATTGGTTTACAGAAAATCTATTTATTTACTGCAGATAAAGCCGATTTTTATCGAGCGCTGGGTTGGTCAATGATTTCACATGAAGATTATAAAGGCGAGATGGTCACGATAATGGAGTATGAATTGAGTCAGCAAAGTTGCTAAGTTAAGAGAGCAAGCTTCACGACGGACGTCGTGAAGCTGTACATGCGGGCTAAATATCTAAATGTGATATCCAATACTTAGCGACAAGCCAATGGCTTTAGTCAATTTCAATATCCACACCGAAACGATTGGATAGTTGGCGTTGCTCGTGCAGAATTTCAATTCGGCGGCGAGTGTCTTGGGTCAACTTGTCTTTGAGACGCAAACCACTGGTAATGGCGGCTTTTTTGGCTTTCTTGCTCTTCATCGGTAAATCAGTTGTCGTTGCATCCGTAGGACTCTCGACGGCTTGAGATTCGATAGACATAGCTAACTCCTTTAATTAGAACCTTAAATAGGCTCTTCCAGTAAATCCCTGCTCAAAACGAACAAACAGGTCATCTTTATAATGAGTCAATTCGCCATTCACTATTTAAGTAATAGATAATTTGGCGACTCATAAACTTACGGCCCATATCATTCACCTAAGCCAACAAGATTAAATACATGCTGATAGGATGAAGACGATCGAGACATAAGGTCGAAATGAAAAACTGAGTATTGATTTACTTCATCGACGCAACAGAACCCTAACGAGTCCTAAATTTTCCGGCGACAAAGCGGCATAACATAGGTAGAGAAAGAACAGGTAGTAATGCAGAAAGGTTGGTAAGCTCGAGCGGCAAAGCGCTGCTGCGCAACAATTAGGCTACGCAACAGTACTACATCTAGCCTAGATTTACGACTTATATGGCATAGCGCCGAGGTAATCTTTCTTGCCAATTTCAACACCGTTGTGGCGCAAAATCGCGTAGGCTGTTGTTACATGGAAGTAAATGTTCGGAATAGCGTGCTCAATGGCAAACTCATAACCTGTAAGATATTTTCCTTCCCATCGTGGTTGTGAGACATGGATCGTGGCCGCATTAGCAAAATCATCCGCTTTAAACGTCGCTAAATAATCCAAAACCGAGCTAATACGCGCTTGCAACTCAGCCAGCGTCGTCTCGCTATCATCATGCTTTGGTACTGTATCTAAGTTATCAGTCAAACGTGCTACGCCAATTTTGGCAGTATCGCAGGCAATTTGAACTTGGCGAATAAGATTGAATTGATCCGGCGCTAAACGTGAGTTTAATAGAACCGCCATATCAACTTTCTTGAGGTTTGCGAAGCATTCGCCTTTTTCAAGAATAACGCTTAAATTTTTCAGCATCTTGCTAAATTGTACAACCGTTAAATCATAAAGCATGGCATAGACCTCATTGATGGACGCTACAAAACTGCAGCACTTAAGACGATCTTGGGGCAAATTACTCAATTTCAATCATTCTTGGAATTTAAGTGTCTGCTTAATAATAAATACTTCAATATAAACGATATTAAGTCAATTAGGACAAGAAAAAGATAGACGTTACCAGTAGGGATAGAGCGTCAGCTACAAGCTAAGAGATTAAAATTATCTCGGACTGATCCGAATAACAATAACGTACACTCGTAGGAATTGGGATGGCCGAGTATGAGGATAACCATGTACTTCGAGCCCGAAGCATTAGCGTCACTGACACGAATTATCCACGACGCCATAACGAAAAAAGCCTCATCTTTCGATGAGGCTTATCTCTTAATGTTGGCGGAGCGGACGGGACTCGAACCCGCGACCCCCGGCGTGACAGGCCGGTATTCTAACCAACTGAACTACCGCTCCTTTAGCTTAACGTCTACACGTTAACCTAAATTAGGCGCTTGGCGATGACCTACTCTCACATGGGGAGACCCCACACTACCATCGGCGCGTTTGCGTTTCACTTCTGAGTTCGGGATGGGATCAGGTGGTTCCACAAGGCTATTGTCACCAAGCAAATTCTGTTTATTACCGTGTCCATCTCTGGACCACGTTAATAATAATTCGGAAAGCTGATTTTCTGTTGAGTCTTTAACTTTATCAAGTATCTGTATTCTGTCTAAGGCTTTTCG